>CAMJFV010000001.1 GCA_946405045.1 uncultured Bacteroidales bacterium
TATATCGACCTATTTCAGCCAAATGATGTATATGTCAAACAAAATTAATCCTCCAAATCAGAAGAATCTTTGACATAATCCGTCACAAGATCATGATATAACGGATCCGCCAACGCACATGGATGTGGTTCTGGTTTTGCAATATCCCGATGGAACTTATCTGCAGCAAATTGACGAAGTGTACGAACACGATGACATTCTGAAATCTTGATCAAATGTTTCATTTCATTCAATCTTGAGATCCGATCGTCAATGTGTTTCGCATCAATATCAAATCTTTCAATCCGCATTTTCAGTTCACCTTCATGAACGCGGATGTTATGTACAACCGGATCCTTGTCAACACATCTTGGATCATTGGCTATCTGGCACATCTTTTCAATCTGAGCGTTATGATAATCAGACCATGTTTTCAACTCATCTTTCAGCTTATCAAGCTCATATTGTGCCTCGATGATGTCATCCTCAAGTTGATATATTTTCTGACATTTTCGAAGATCATAGATGCGACGAATTTCATCAAGTGTTAATTCTTCCAGAACAAGCCGACCTTTTTCATCGGTGGTTATCATAATGATCACCCCATTCTCAATTATTCAACAACCATCAGCCGATCGATATAAATGTCAAAGTCTCCATGATGACAATCGCCGTTTGCATAATCTCTTGCATTAATTCGAAGCTGATCCGGCGATGTTGCTCTGAGATTATGTCCGCCAGCAGCTTCGATCCCATATGTTTCGAACACCGCAATCGTCAGGTTTTCTTCAAATCCGAGGAAGATTGCAGCAACACCTTTATCCATGGCGTCGAGCAATTTTGTTTTTGTCATAGATCCTAGTCTGTGAGATGATAAATCATCCCACAAATCACAATCGATGGAATGGCGTACAGCACTTTCAGTTTTCAACTGGAGTCGGTATGCTTCACCCGGGATGAAAGCATCTTTCACAAATCCAGTCACCTGCGTAATGTATGGTCTCATATATTTCACCTCACTTCACACGAATGATTTCGATCTTTTCGGATGTAACATCATTCACAGAGAATATCACATTTGTTGCTTTCCGTTCTTTGTCACGATGATCGATTACGACTACTTTCAGTTTGGTATTGTACTCACTCTGCTCGAGTACAAATGCATTGTAGTAATAGCCTTTCTTAAACATCATCGGCGGTTGTTTGAGAGCACTGTCATCTTTGATATAGATTTGGATGAGTGCACCGGGTTCGAGGAATTGCGGATCAAAGATCGGACGGGAGATAATACCATTGTATTTTGAATGTTTCATCTCTTCGTCGATCTTCTGGGACGCAGCCCATTTATTTCGCATTGCCTCTTGGATCGGAATGTAAAGCCGAGACATGAAATCCCAAAGATATTTGTATCCTTGGGATGATGCTGCTTTCAGTTCATCCTCATCCCAGTAATTCAATTTTGGACAATCATTCTCTCGGATACAAATACCTTTGTAACTATCCAAAAGAGAACCGGCTCCGTTCAACATATTAATGTTTAACATGTTTGCATCTGCACCAGCCGCCCACACATATTCGAGCTGGCACACATAGAGCCCATTATTTTGTATATCAATTCTGAATCCTTTCGTCGGATACTCGACAGTGAATGTTATATCTGCATTATCAGTATCATCGTCGTCAAGATTTTCAAATGGTGCATTGAAGAACTTTACCCAGAACATCCGAAGTTGATAGAGCTCAGTAATCAATACATTGAGCAACTCATTCGTGCTCAACACTTCCAGACCATCACCGTATTCTTTTTTATCAGACACTATTATTTTTCTCCTTTCAATAATAACACTCCCAGAATGGCGAGTTCACCTGATGAGACCTGTTCTGGCTTAATCTGGAAAATTCCCATACGTCGATCGTTTCTTCCCCAGGCCCCAAATAAATACAAGCAATCCGGATCAACCTGCACAATAGTACCAACGATATTTTCGCCAGCAGCAAGTGCTCGAGTAAATCCGTCGGCGATGTATCCAGCGATTCCCATTGTAACAAACGGGATCTGTACACCGGTCGTATTTTGTGTATGAGATGTTACCGCGATAACGTCTCCGGGTTTCAAAACCCAATCATTGAATTGTGGTTTTGTACACAAGCAATCCAACTTCGTTTCATCAGTCATTGTTATATCTCCTCATTATCTTGAATCAGAGTCTCATTGTATAACTGACGTTTTACTTCAATGAGCCCTTTCTCAATGTCTTCTGCATGGATCTGAATGTAAACCAGATCATCCATGTCAGCTCTTTTGAATGTAAAGTCGATGACCGTGTCACATGCATCTGAACATATTGCATATGTCCATGTTGGAAGCGTTGCATTAACAGCGGTGCTACCTGTGTAGATCATGTGAACCTCGCCTTGGAATTCAGGGTGAATGTGCAGACAATAGATATCACCGATCTTAAAGTAATCTTTGTCGAGCACAAATGTCTCCTTTGTCGTGAGACCTGCCGGCGCTGTAATCGCGGTATCTTGAAACTGGGGCAAGCTCTGATACAATTCGTTATTCAATGTATTGCGAAGAATATTCACAAACGGTTTGAACACTTTGTCTACATTCAAACCATCAGCAGCATATTCAAAGCAATAGTCGTCAGGATTCTTGTATAGAATATTGAATCCCTGTTCATATTTAAATCCGGTATCAAATGAATTATATCGGATTATGAATTCATGCGGTCCATGTGTATCTGGTACACATGTGAAACTGCAAATTACGAATGTATCGTCATATATAATTCGTGCCACTACATGTTTTGGAGATACATTAATCTCATAACCTAACAAGTTCTCACACTGCGTTGTTGGTAAATAATCCGGAGTAACATATTTTGATCTAAGTTTCTTCAATTCATTGACTGTATCTCGGTCAACCAACATGATTTGCATCGCTTTGATCATGCAATCTTGGATATCATGAACTGATAATGTTTTTGACACGTCGTCCATATTCACACTCACTTCCTCTTCATCAACTGACGATGCTTCCATAAACTTGTGTACAGTATCAGCAATCGCATTTGTCAACACATCAAAGTCTTGGCCTGTTAACACATGATGTGTTATATTATCCAGACCAAATCCCGTTTGCTCACTGATAACAACTTCTGTTTTTCCGTCATGGATTTCACAGAAAGGGTCATATTCTGTATATACGCCATTTTTCAGTTTTCGGAGCGTTATGCGGATATAATCCGTAGCATTCTCATATTCAAGGGAGATGAATATAGACACATAGTCTTTACAGGCTATCGTCTCACTATATCTCCACTCGACATAATCTTTGTATGTGACGAGAGAATTGTTTATTCCCGATCTTGTGAAGTACCCCTGTTTGCAATTAGTCTTCTCAACCCACCAGTGATCAATGGGTCTGATCACATTGGTGAGTAAAGTTCTCATCTGATCAGTTGTCAGTTTCTTTTCCATTGTTAACCTCCATTTTGTCCTTCTCTTTTCGAAGATATTCTTGGTATTCGGCTTCTCTTAGTAAGTGACAATTCCCGTTTACCAAGTCGCAATAAATTTTGAATAACATATCGCGAAAATCTTTATCATACTGAACACCGGGGTGATTCTCGAAATCATATCGAAATTGGATGTCGGTTGTCGTTATCTTAATGACATAATGCTTAAGGATCAACTCATGCATTTTCTCCCAATCGACTTCACCGCATGGAAGTAACGCTTTGTCGATGCATGCAAATGCATACCCTTCCGAATCGTTATCAGGGTTGATAGTCGCCATGTAGAATTTAGGAAGCCAATCTTTGATTGACAATATAAATGGTCTTTCACTCTCACACGGCCATGCCAGATTTTGATAGCATCCCACTATGCCATCGACAAAGTCATTATAATGTGCATCAAATATCTGTTTGATGTGTTCGAGTTTAAGTAATACTTTCATTTTAATCAAGCTCCTTCATTTTACCCTCTGAAATCAATTTTTGTTTGGCTTCACCGATTAATCTGTTCATCTTTATGAGATCTTCATAAAGTTTACGAACAGTTTTCTCTGGGACATAACCAAACCACTTTGGGTTGTATCTGAAATCAATTGACTCAATGTTGACTTGAATGATCCATGTCAAAATAACTTCATATGGTTCCTGGCATGAATAATCGATCTCAGGCTTTTCACATCCGATATAGTATACACCAGCTTCCTCAACAACATGAATGTATGGGTTTCCTGTGAGACGAACTAGATCTACGATGTCCTGTCTTCTCAGATGTATCTTCATGTAGTTCCTTGTTCTTAGCTGTATTGCCACGTTATCCCTCCTTATGCGAGATATCCATCTAAGATGGAAGCATTTCGCTCAAGTGCTTCAGTACCGATCAGGTTGTCATCAAGAAGTTTATGAATGTACTCTCGCTGCCAGTCTGTACCAGACGTTTGCCATGTATTCAGTTCATTATGTGTCAGCAACACATCGTACACATGACAATCGTAAAATATGCGAATGACATGCGGTGATACAGGGACGACGATGCATTGTTTTCCCCGGAAGATGAACGGTCGAATGAGTTTCTTATGATACACCAGTTCCATATGGAAAACCCCCTTCATTATATAAGACAAATTCACCACAGTTGAATCTTACAATCACTTGTTCATCATTGAGTGTCATATATCCGTATGATGCATCATATCCTAATTGAATACGACCGATATCCTTTGTTGGGTAATCAATACCATCAATCCTGATATAATCATGTGCAAATATATCAGTTATAAGCTCATCTTCTATTGATGTTGAACTATTTGTACACGTCCATACCACAAGTGCAGACACACCTGCGATTATCAGTATAGCCAACATCAAGGGAGCTATCTTTTTCAAAAACTTTTTCAAGTTTCTGGTCAAGTCTCTTCACCACCATTCATTTCTTGACTTTTCCTGATTAGTTCATCTTTCCACAGTTCTGTATTTACTTGAACGATTCGCGCATATATTTTGAACAGGGTATTGACCCATTCTTCATCTAATGCAAAATGTGTGAAGTAATCGGTGTTGTACCTGAAGTCAATTGAATCTGAAGATATTTTAATGATGTAATTGTCTATACACCACTTCCGAAGATCTTCGATTTCGGCTTCTTTACCACCGATTGCATGAATCCTGGAAGTAATTACGAAACCGGCATCATCATCATACATTTCGGCAAGAACCAAATATGGATACTCATGAATTGTCCATAAGGAATGTGCTTTTTCTATATGAAGCTTTGTTACTTCACATAGCATATTTCGTAGATAATCACTGTGAAATTGGTCAATGATTTCACATACAATATCTTTCGTAATATACACTTTCATGATTCAACACCTTCATCATCGAAGTGAATATTGTGTTCATCGATATACTTTTCGATTGTTTCTCTCATAGAATCATCGAAACGTTTATCGAGTTTATGCTGGGTGTCATCATGAAATGAGACCAATTCATCAATCGAAACTCTGAACCAGTAATCCCGATAGTATACCCATTTCACGTTGTTATCCGATGGACAAATGGTTGCAATATGACCTCGAACTTCAACCGTCCATGGTTCACATTTCCAATGATTTGTCACATGCATTCGGTGTTTTACTTCCGAAACAATTTGTGCACCATGCATCATATTACTCATCCCTTTCAAAAAATTGTATATGGGGCGGTTTCCCGCCCCATATTTTTTATCTTTTATTTCAGTCTTCCTTCGGACGCTGCCACAAGCTGCGGATATGCAATTTCCATCAGTTCTTTGAACTGCGGATGCGGAGCGCCAGTCGTTCCATGCATTCTCAGATTCAGTTTGTGCTGCCACTGAGATTCGAACGAAGCATTCCAGATGTCAGCTTTGATATCATGCGGAAGTCTTCCACGAGCAGCCTGCGCAGAAATGCCATGCTTAACGAACCACATGTAGGATTCTTCGTCAGCCTTGGTATCCTTCAGCCATCTCTCGTATGCTTCCGGATTATTGCGGATCTCCGCCATCGGTTCGATGATCGTGAGCTCTCCACCGAACTTCTCGACATCGTATTTGCAGTATCTTGTCGACTCCATTGCGAATGTTTCATCATTACGATGTCTTACCAGTTCATGTGTAACACCGCGATTTGTTGTGAACATTACGATGTGCGGGATAATGTCAACCAGATATCTGTCAAAGTATCCAGATGCTCTGTAATCGGCGATCAGTTCTTCTTTTGTGAAGAACATGAATGGATTTTTTACGTCATCGGCATTCATGTGGTCTGTATCGATCACATCCGGTTCAAACTTCGCATGAAGCTTGTCATAAAGATCTTTATAGACCTCGGGATACTTCTGAGCCAAACACCAGATGAGATCCATGAATCCATCATAGTAATCCATGTCGATCATCCATTCACCGTCGAGCCATTCCTTGTACCAGTCGTAGAATGCCCGGAAGTTACCAACGGCATAATTGCCGACCATATGGATGAAATGCGGTCTTGTAGCCTGGAAGAATTCGAGAAAATCGATATCAGTAATCTTCATGTAAAGATAACCGAATTCGATCATCGCGTCGTGACCAGATTTTACCAGAGATGCAACAAACTTTGCTGCAGAATCTTCTGTGATTTTGTTTTCAGACTTGTAACAAGTCCGTCCCGCTTTCTCGATTACCTGGTACTGAGTCATGCCTGTGGTGTCCAACAGGTATGCTGCTTGCTTAATGATTTTCATATCAATCGTCCTCCTCATATTCTGATTCCAGATGACTCAGGAATTCAGATTCTTCCTGGTCAAGCCATTTTGCGATACCTTCGACACACTTCTTCGAAGAAATGGATCTGTTGGGGACTGTGCAGCTTGCCCCATCCTCACCATAGTAAGCACAGTTCCTGCAATCAACATGATTGATGAACATTGCCAATTGCTCAGTAGGCATCGCATGAAGTGCCGCGCGATTTGTGCGTTTCATTTTTCGGTTTCCTCTTTTCGTTCCGTTTTCGCAGGTGTGAGAGGTCCAACGCACTCGACGGCAACATCATAGGCGTTTTTGAAGTTGGCTTCTGTGCCGATGGACTCATCTTTATACTCAGAGCTCATATCAGCAAACCGAACGGTCCATCCATTCGGTCCTGCATCAATACGTACGGACAGACCACATTCATCCACAAAACGTTCGGTACGTTCAATTTCAGATACCGGCATCATGCCGAAAAATCTTTTCATTTGATTTGTCCTCCTTATATTTGAATTTAGATATATTAATCTGTGTGAATATCATTGTTCAAGAAGTCTGTCACACAATTGTTGAGATACCATGTGAGATATTGTGCCGTTTCATAAAGCTGTTCATACTTCGTGTCCTGCGTTTTGATTTTGGAGAACCATCCCCACATCGAATCGAAGTCATACCGACCGGTCTTGACATCGTTGTCATATGGCAGAAATGTTCTGAGTGTAATGTCTCTAAATGCAAACCATTTTCGATTAATACTATCATCAAAGACATTTCTAACATAGAACCGAACAACGGTAATGTCACCATTGTTATCAATCCTTGTTTCCATCTCGCGCAGTTCCATCTTGAAGTTGGTCAAATCAATTTCGGGAAGATCCATGTACTTGAACGGAGCTTTGTCACGGTTCTTGAGTGCTTTCCACATCCGTTCCATCAGACCGATGAATGAATGATGCAATGTTGCGACATCACGATATGAAATGTCGATTGAGCGACCACTCGCATCACCGGTATTCTTTCCCAAAACAATTTTCTTATCCATTTTCTTTCCTCCTGTATTTGGTGCATTTCCAAACGCATTTCGCAGAAATGCGTTCATCATCAATTTCAGATTTCTTGATCCGAACTTGGATAAGCAAATCCTTGTTACCAAGGATTGCAAAATCCATCAATTCCTGATCAACATGATAAGCTTCGAAGACCGCCGTGTATACTCCACCGAGTGTCAACTCATCTTCAGCAATGTTATCAGCTTTCTTGATTGTCTGTAATGTTTCATTATCAAGAAACCGAATGCGGAAAACATCACCGCGATAATGATATTCATTCATATTATTCATCCTCCAAAGTTTGTATAAGGTTTTGTCAAACCCCTGCGTGTAAAGAGCCTGTGGAAATCATTGATACTGATCCTCATTTCGCCAACGCGGATATACTCAATTTTTAGTTCCCTGAGATATTTGTTTGTATACGGAAACCAACAACCGGGATATGCATCATTCAGTGCAATAGCATCGATCCAATAGAAACCATCTTCTGTTAGCTGATGATCTCCATCAGCTTCCCAGTCCTTGTAATTGTTTCGCATCTCCATCCAACCAATCTCGAGAGCACCTTCCGACAGAGTTGGAACATACCTCACTCGATCAATCAATTGCATCCAATGCGGAAACAATATGACCCTCTTGCATTTCGGACATGTTACTGATGGATATCGATTGTACGGGAAATGATTGATCAACCTGGCATTCAGTGTTTGAAACATATCGATACTGTTCAATTTGTCGCGAAGACTAGCATCACTGATCGGTGAAGTCTGATGACAGTAGATACACTTCATTGTGAACCGATGCCTTTCGAATGGCGTCATATAGCTGACATAGGGTGGATACCTGACCGGATCACGACCAGGTATCACTTTCGTGCGGAGTCTTTCAATATCCAGATACACCAAGATTTTATCCATTTGATTTTGATTATCCATCACGATCACCTCACACAGCAAACTGAGTTCCATGTTCCATCTGATGAAACTCGACTATAGCTTCGTCTTCCGTAATATCAATTTTATCAATCACGAAATCCGAATCAAGTCCATTAATGAACTCAGCAGTTGCTTGATTGATATCATTGTGATCATCCTTTTTGATCACGTGTGTCATTATGGACCTCCTTTCGACATTCGTCATCACCGATATCATTTTTCATCGGTGGTATTGGATGTGGTATTTCTATCAGCGGTTTGCATATGTTATCTTTAATAAGCTTTTCGACAAATTCATGAATTCTTTGTAAAAGAACCAATCTAGAATTTAAGTCCGAATCATTTGTGACTGGAATTTCATCCATTTGTGATTTTATGTCACATAGAGCCTTTAATGTATTAATGTAATCATCGTGTTCATCATGTTTTGCAGATGTCAAATCCATAAAATGTCACATCTCCTTTTGGCGATATGCCGATTCTGGCTTCGGTTGCCACATCTGGATGTTGTGCAACATCAACATGTGCCTGTACAGGATATCCCCAATTCTCACCACCAGGCAGTCTGTCGGAAGGATGATCGATTTCACCGCGCCATTTTCCGTCGTTGATTAATTTATCACGATGCTTTTCAAAGTCAGCAACGGCAGCTGATATAAATTCCGGAGAATAGTATCGACCATTCCGGTTCTTATATCTGATTTTTATAACTTTCTTGCGAATAAAGCTTTTATATTCGTAGCCATGGATGAGACCATGTCTTTTCGCAAGTCTGCTAAGCTTTTTACGTTTCTTCCAGTTCATTCGTCGTCACCTCCGATATCTACTTTACCAGCTAGCTGCGGTCTATAGAATTCGTCGACTGTACACCGGATCTGAGCCCTTTTCAGTTTCGCCCGACGCAAGCGTTTGTACCTCTTTACGTTGTATGCCCATGGTGGCATCTTCAAATCATCGTCGCGCACAGGACGAACACAATACTGACATGAATTGATCAGAGCGGACGCTGATCCGCCGTAATAACAGATCCAGTCAAAGCATTTACACTGGACATAGATTTTGTACAGATGCGGCCGTTTCGCAATTGTCCCTCGGAGTGGCTTCTTAGCTAACTTCCGAAGCTTTTTACGTTTCTTCCAGTTCATCTTCATCATCCTCTGTATCGTCATCATCGTCATCCGGCAGACTTGAAATGAGATCATCGAGCTTTTCCATCATACTCATAATCATCTGATGAAAATCTTTTTTGAAATAGATGTCTGAATCCGGCGGCAGAATGTTCCGAAGGCACTTTGATACGGCATCACCAAAGTATGTAACCCCTTCGAGCATTTCACCAGCTAGCGGATCTTTTCCGCTTGAGTCTACCGAAACCATATTATCTTTGATTCTGATGAACATCGAGACATCTGGTATCAGTTTCGGAAATGCGATGTGTATCGTGTGAGTTGAACGAAAGATGATGATAATCGGTTTATCATGATCTTCAATATGATTTTTCGTACAGATCATAGCACCTTGTACGAACGACTCACCAGTGTCCGATTTAATGGCAATCTCCCCTTCATTAAAAGTAGAGACATCAACGACGCATTCGTCAAGATACTCTTTGGGAACACAATACATGCGCAAACATTGCAGCACATTGTAAAAGATCATCTGAGACAGACATTCATCCGAGATTCTATATTTCATTCTTTTACCTCCTGTTTAATCCTTTCTGTTGTGGTGGTTATTGATGTTCACCATCATCAGATACTCATTGATCTTCAACTTCAGTACATCATACCATCTGTCTGTCGGAAGATACTCACTGCCCTCTGCGGCGTTGTATATCATCGGATATGGTAAACGTACAAAAGTTCTCGGATCAAGTTGAAGAATATCTGTCTGATGAAGTGTGTGGGGCATATCAATACGAATCAGACCATTGTCGAAACATGTCAACCACATACTTGCTGGGTTATATGTTCCACTACAAGTCCACATCCTTCCCCAGTATACTTCGAACTCATCTTTGGCAAATGTACTGAAAAATGATTTGATTCCATCAGTTTGACCAATAACAGTCGGAAGATAACGTTTGTCAAGTTCCGCAGCCATAACATTGAGAATCTGAATCAGACCAATTGAAAACAAATATCGTCCATTCAGCATGGCTTCCTTCTTCATTCGTTCACCAGAATCATCCATCATTTCACCGATGAGATACGGTGGCCAGATATCCATGTTTTTCTCAATGTCTTTGATATAGTCGGTGATTAGCTTATCTCTTTGCTCTTCTTTCGAGCAGTTGTAATTACCCCGTCCAAGCTCGAATTCGATATTAGATCTAATATCGAAATATTTGTGGAACGGTTTATCTTTTTCAATCTCTTTGAGCATTTCTGATTTCTTGAATCCACTCAGTTCGACCCAATCCGGATCAGCATAGCTCATATAATACAACCGTTCATGGAGCATAAGCATTTCCATTGCTTTCGGATCAATGATGCATAGACCCTGGTTGTATGATAGATACACGAACAGAATCTGAATGTCAGGATTGTCCGGATCTGCAGGTTTCGGATCGAGTCTCCGGAATCTAATCAGCGCGTACGGATCCCAATAGTGTTCGGGTTCCACATGAACATATGATGCATTATATCTCTTTTCGCAGAGATACTTGTATAACGCACAAAAATACAGACGATTCATTCATCATCCTCCTCTGTTTTATTGTCCCATGGACGACACACGGTCAGATTTACCGCCCCATAGTAATTCATATGATCAGCGGTGTCGATGTCAATATCCTTGACCCATTCAAGGAATCTCGGATAAGTGTCGTCCACATTGTTGTTACTCACGTTCAGAAAATGCGCAGACCAAGTTTCCGAGAAAGCAAACCACAGTTTCTCGAGTGTCATCAAATCACAGTTGATCTTGATATGATCCGCTTCGAGAAAGTCGACAAGCTTTTTCATGTCAGCCGGAAATTCGAAATCACACTCGTCAAACGGTGTTGGCGGGAATTCAAGACATTTCATGTTGCATATCTCCTTTCATATGTTGGATTTTTCATCAGATGGATCCAGAATCTGTGCACCGATGTTAACATTAAATGAGACACCATTTCTGTTTCCGTTCTGACTATATTGAACTCTGTATTGATGACCGGGTTTCCAATGTAACCATTCGATATTAAGTGTGTCATGGTTATTGGGATCATATAACCCCACTTCTTGACAGAGTTCTTTGATATACTTTTCATCTACAGCTCTTTCAAGATTCGTCTGGAAACGTTCATCTTCAGAACGTCTCGGATGCTCATCGTATTTTAACACAGTCCGCTCCAAGATGTCAGCAATTTTACCAGCTTTATAATCTAATAGTGCCATTTCTTCATCCGGTGTTCTGAAGGTGTATGCAGTGAGACCGTTCTCACACAGATTACAAGGAATCCATAAATCATTCATATAATTATCGTCTCTTTTAAAAGAAACATAGAATCCATCTTTTGTATGAATATCATCTGCCTTTTTGACATTAGTGACTAGCGCCCAGTATTGTTTGTTTGGAGAGAGTTTCATTCTTTTGAAGTCAATGTGATACTTTGTACATTGATCAGCATCTCGAAATATCAACACAACAAAGTGTACATATTTGAGATCTTCCAATGTATGCACTTCCTTAAACATGATTGTCCTCCTTGTTGATTCTTCTCACCTTGACAATTTCCGGTGTTCTATAGATCGTTCCTGATTTACAATGATCAGTCATTCGGATAGTGACCACTGTATCCCCAATTGTGTAATCAAACGTGGTAGGCTTTTCCATTATTCAAATCCTCCATTGTGTTTGACGATAATATTTGTTGGTTTGTCGATTTTGATTGATTGAGATGTGGATTCGTCATTTGTAAATTGAACGATCATCCCATCCTGGTGTTCAAGTTCGTCAACGTTCTTCATCACTTTTGCATACCACTCTTCCTGAGTCATACAATACTCGGGAAATCCTGCTTTACAAAACATTTGATTCATTCTGGGAAGAACTTCTGACCAATGAATCAAACAGTTCTTGAGTGCATGATCGAATGCGGCGTAATGAACACAAAACCTCACCGAACGTTTGTATTCATAATAATGCGTGAATCCATAATGGTGTGCGATTCTGCGCTGTTTCTTACGTTTCCGCCAATGCATTCAATCTACCTCTATTCCCATTGCTTCACATGCAGACGATGCCGCCTTCTTACGGTTATTCATATAGGCATGCCATTCGTTGAGATACTGCTCAACCTTAGATGCAAACTCTGGAGTCGATTCCGATAATTCCGTAAAAGGAATCTTGATCTCAGGATTGTCTGTTGGTGGCGGAACCACTTGCGTGCCAGGATATACACCTCGCAAAAGTGTTACATTCACCGGCCACGATTTAAAGCGGTTCGTAGTGAAAGGTGATGTCACGATGTAAATCATATTTCGCTGAAAACCTTTCATGTTGGCTGTCTCCAGCCTCCAAGCTTTCACGTATTCAACACCGTGTTTCGCTGCTGCGAGTTCCCATACACGTTGCCACCAGCGATAATCTTTATAATGGAAATGTCCATCACGTTTCCAAAGTTTTTTCTTCTGTCGTGCGTTCATGATTTGTCACTCCTTTTACCGATCAATACTCTCCAAGCTTCGCTATGTTTCGCTATGCAATATGCCATATATAGATCGAGATGACATATCCCATAAATTACACGTCTCCATTCATAATAATGGGATTTTCCATGTGAATGGGCAATCTTACGAAGCTTCTTTCGTTTTCTCCAGTTCATCTGATCAACCGTCCTCTCCTCCATTATTTTTTCTGAGATCGAACACGGCACTGTTCATATGTTCGATTGATTCACTTTCAGTCACGATATCATCATATCTACCGAAACAAGAACCGACGCAATTTTCCAATTCCGGCATCGGATAGCGTCTGTATGTCCTGTTGAAAATCTTTGTCGGAGGTTTCGTGAATAAAATAGTTTTTGCACTATTAAACATATACTGTTTAAAGGCATAGGGACCGTCGTGATTAACGACAGATCCAAAGATACTGTACAGAATCTTCACCCGCAATTTATAATCGCGATAATGAAAGAATCCTGCACGATTCTCAAGCTTCTTCTTTTGACGCTTGTTCATCTACTTTACCTCCATTCAGGATATTCTTGATCTCATCTTTCAAATGTTCTGCAGCCCAGCTGTCATAACCAACATATGAATCGATCAACTCATTAATCTTTTTAATCATCACATCGGTTTTCGGAATATTGATACCGACTTTCTTGGCGGTCGCCTCAGTAAGCACCTTTTCCAGGTTTGGATCGTATTGCTTGCAGATCCGCAACCATGCACCGGATAGTTCACGCTCCATAAATATTGAGTTGAATTTGTTTGCTCCCGGATAATTTTCATGTATATAACGCGACATGATTTCGTTAACCATGTCTTCTCTCGGTATTCCAAATACACAAGCGGTATCTTGTCCTTTATAACCGTCAATCCAACATAGGCGCTCATTTAAAGACTCAAAATCAATGTTTTCCCATTCCTCTGTGCTATAGTCTTTGAAGTTGATATGCTGCGTGTGGTTTTTGTCAACAAACAATTCAAATGTGTTATGCCACATCACAACTCGAAGTTTTACTCGAGTAGGAGAAACCCTTTCAAGGAACGTTACAAATGATATTGCCATACGTTCCTCCTTTCAGAATTGATGGAATGTGACGGTTTCATCTACTGGATTCACATCGATGTTGTTCGTACAAATTGTTGTTTTACACGGATACATGCCGTTGTTGGTCAGATAACTGCTGAACTTGAATTCGTACTCTCTATCGGAGAAGTCGAATACACGAAACGGGAGCACAACGGCTCCCGTTCCAGTCACGTTTGTTTCACGTTTTGCTTCGCAACAGAACCGGATTTGATAATTGCCGGCACCTGTTGTTTCAAGTGATTCAAGCATTGTTTTCAACTGACTCACTGTCATGTTCTTCAACCTCCTTTATCGCAGTTGCTTTCCAGTGAAAATATTCATCCCATCCTGGACCAAATGCTGTATACATCAGCCGTGCAAACATTTCTGGATTATGTTCTGCGATTTCTCTGAGTGTGCTTTTCTCAGTAATAGCAAACTCCTCGTTGTCAGATTTCTTCTTCTCAACAGGTTCGATGATTATGCGAAACTTCTTTCCCTTTGGAGATTTCTCCAGATGCCGATACAATCGACCTTGTAATGTGTTGATAAACGACGGTCTGAAAATCGTCGTTTTGTCAATCGTTGCAATTTCAATACGTTTATCCATTTAAACCTCCATTGGGACTTTTACAAAGATTTGTCCAGTGTTGAGATCTGAATATGGAATCAGTGTTTCAATAAGCTGATTGGCTTCATCAAAGAATACAACACTGAGTGTCTTTTCGTCACAGTTCTTGATGAGACAATGATACCATGTTCGCGGTTTGATATTCCATGTTTTCGGAATATCTTTCACGAATGCAAGTGTGACATAATTGCGATAACAGAACTCCACAAACCCAAGTGGCGCTTTACCCATCATTGTCTTCTTCCTCCTCTGAATCAAATGATTCAACTGTTAACGGACGATCGGTTGTTGCTCTGAGGAATCTACTGCATGTATCATGTACGATGTCAGTGAACAGTTTACGATCCCCATTCACTTCCTTTTGCTTAAGAGGCTTTCCATCAGCATCATGTACGTCCATTGTAAGATTCCACCGATCATCTACAACACGCAGCCTTACAAAAACATGAGTAGCAACCGGATTAAATGATAATATAATATTGAATGCATTATAATCGATTGTACTCTGCTGCAAAGACATCGACACAATAGATCCATCACTTGATGAATTAATCCATGTATCGCCGGATTCGTCTGTAACGTTGTCCTTGACTTCAGCGACCATGCGGCATCCATCAATCAAGTTCCAGTTAGTACCATCAGCTCCAACTGTGTCGCCAGTATGTACGACGAACAGTTCACGTTTACCAGCATCCGCCTCTTTGATACTGTTAGCCATATCAAACATGATCATGTGATAGAGCATATTTGACAACGAAAAACTTGTTGCAAAAGAATGATTTACTTCCATTATGATATTCTCCTTTCAATCATTAACACATAACACGAATTCTGTGATTCTAACGATCTTTTGATTTTTGCCGTCAATCAACATATGGGGTTTGATACCAAAGATGCTTTTGTTCTCATCAGTAATACCAAGATGCTGTTGAATGGGAACAACCGAAGCATTGTTCGAACGTACAGATGTCACGAATCCTACACAGTTATGCATGTCAGGAATCATGTTGTCACTTGGTGTACGCATGACAGGAATACCTTTTCCATGTGTCATGATTTCCTGAAACACTGCATCATTTTCAATGTACTCAGTAAACATCCCGCTGTAAGTTTGTGATACTCGCAACGGGATAGAATATGTTAACTGAGTAATGTTTCCTTCACTCATTTATCTTTCCTTTCCGGAACAATACATTTCCGAATCCAAAGTTTGTCACTCATCAGATGTTCGATCGTAATCTTATATCCAGTAGAACCAAAGGCATCACCGATAACCCAGATGCCGTCCGAAACGACTGAATCGATCATTGCAAATGACTCAGTACCCTTGATGTCAGGTAATGTACCTTCGATCCATTCAATGAAAAGCGGGGTTCCCTGTTTGAAATAATTCTCATCGACAACCAGTTTTGTCTGGAAAAGAATGCCTTTGTATTGATCGACATCTTTCGTGACACCTTTTACAATATCTTTGAACCATTTCTCATTATCGAGATTTATGATCCGCAGACCAGATAGATTTTGGCATTTCTCCTCGAAGGCTCGTTCCATCGGTAACGTTACAGTTCCATCGATGTCAACAGATTTTTTGGTTAGATCGAGAAGTTCATTAGCTTCTTTTTTCATATCCATCATATATCGAGAGAATGTCTCTTTATCGATTTTGGTGTTTGATGGAACATCCATGATGTCATACTGGAATACGAGTCTGGTCGCACAACTCCAGCAAAGTGGTATTCCCATGAAGAGATGGATCTCATCGTCTGGCCACCAAGGTGAATGTGATTTCCGAGTGCATCCACATACGAAACAATCATGTCGTTTGATGGTCTTTGGATATGATAATTCTTTTGGCATTGTCAATCCTCCTCAATTGTTTGTATTGAATCATTCTTTGACGGTGTCCACCAGATATTGTAAGAACGCAGAATCTCAATGCCAACTGAGAGTTTACGGTAGTCCCAATCAACTTGTGGCGATCTTACATTGCGGCCGACAAGTTCATGGATTCTGTCATATATTCCGTCGCAGATTTCCTTAATCTGTTCCGGGCTTTTTCCACGATAGAAATCGTGGAGTTTCTCATCTTCCTTAGCAAATTTCTTCATCCGCCAATAGAAGTCCGTATCAATCAGCTCTGTTGTTGTTGTGTCATAGAGTTTAATATGCTCGAGAAGTGTATTGCGGTCGACGTCGTCATTCGTAACAAATGACACTTCCGTTCTAACAGGCTTATCGAGCATTCCTGTCGATGATTGATTGAAGCACCAGTTTTCAAGTTTCATTGTAGATTTCCTCCCATAATGATTTTAAACTTTGATAAAGTTCCTCAGAAGGTTTGACAGGTTCCCGAGGAACACTCAGCCGATATCCATGCAACGGATGATATGTTATTGTATCTCCGTCACGTTCACATTTGGCATGTGAACTGTCAATGTATTCCAGTCGTTCATTGACGCGTTCAATTACACGTTTGAATTCGTTGAGATATTGCTGATGAGTCATCGCGAGATATACATCGTCAACGCTATTGCAGCCGTAAAGCGTTTTGAAGATATCCAGGATCCATGTATCGACCTCACGTGCTGCAGCATTTGACGTTTCGATCAATTGATTCTCAAGTTCATGAGCAATCCCATAAACAATGTTACTTGCATCGAAAGCTTTCTTTGCTTCTTCAAAATCTTCTTTTGTGAACTTTGGAAGTTTTGAACGTTCAAATGTATAGTCACCAATCTTGATGTCCGATAGCACGGTATCATCTTTCGGTTCTTCTGTTACCAGATCTTTTTCCAGTTCTTCCATTTTAAGCAAGACGGCCTTGAATCCAATGGAAGAATATGGTCTTGAATAACCCTCCATATCCGAAACAAAAAGTTTCAGATGTTTCCATGCGGATTCATAATCAATTTTCATTTAATGTTCCTCCAGTTCCTCTTGGTTTTGGTAATGCCATGATGAAATCCTGTGATACACCACACCACCATTCCAGATTACATCCATATGACATTTCCATGTATTTTGAGCGTTCTTCGACACTCATCTTGGCCGCATGTAAAACATCCACCAAGCGTCCACATAATGTGATTTCACGTGGAAAACCATATGGGGCAAATTTCATTTTGGCATGTGTCATTTTTATTTTCACACCAGGAATCAGCTCCTCTTCTGTCACATTTGCATACGCTTCGTCAATTGCTTTCTGATCCATTTTCAGTCCCTCCTTTTAACACAACACTGTGTGTTTTATCATGATAATGATATATTCATGAAGAAAAAAGAATCGCGGGGTAATCCCCCGCGATTCCCATATTATAAATGCCAACTGTCACCTGGCATGCCGAGATACTCTTTCTCGATGGCATGTGCGATCTCGAGAGCTTGGTCATCGGTGACATTATCAAACACTTTTCGAATATGATTCCAGCGGTCTTCAAAATATTTCTGACAGATCTCATCGGTGGACTCCGGCATGAATGATGCATTAACCGTAACCCTGATACAGTATTCAATGCGTGACAGCTGTAAATCAATCAGAAATTTCATTTCAGCATCAGTCACGAGATTATCCTGTTCATGAAGATCTCTACGAGCATCCTCACTGGTAGCACCCCATATTTCAGGAGGATTCTTGGGTCCTAAAACGAATACCTCATGTGCCTTCTTGGGGATATCCAGTTGACGATCAATCATGATACTCCATTCGCGGGAGAAGGGTCGTCTGTATTCTTTAACGAACATTCAGGAATCTCCTTTCCATCACGACTAACGATGACACCATCACCAGTGATCTTGAATGCAGTATCATTGTCAAGACCCATATATTTCATATATTTGCACAATCCGTTCCAGCGTTCGGAATCATGGTGTAAAACAAACAATGCGTTACCACCCAATCCTATTGCAAGCTGCACAAGAATCTTGAGTTTCGCAACTTCAGCTTCAAGTTGTTCAATCCGTTCCTTCTGTGTCATGATTGTGATCCTCCTCGTCTTTTATAATTTTTAAACCGCCATCAGGCGATAGCTCGAATGGTATGAATTCAATACCATGACCTTTGGCCCACTCCCAGAGTCCATGAAACATCTTTTCTGCAGATTCTCTAGTAAGATCACGGTGTCCGTAATATTGTGACAATAATGGAATCGGTAGACCCACTAGAGAGAACATAATGCTGACAACTTCCTTCAGTTGCTCAAGCTCTTCACGAAGGGCAACGTTCTCTTGCTCGAGAGCAATCAGCCGTTCAGCAAATTCTGTCAATGGAAGTCCCGGTCGAGTAATCGGGACTTTGATACCAGACTCTTTTTGTGTTGTGATGTTTTCTTTCCAGTAATTGGGATCGTTTGGATCATCACAAATTTTCTGTATTGAAACTGAAACTGGTGTTGATGATGAGTTTGGAAACGGGGTATCCCGTTTGGTGGTATTGTTGAAATCGCAACCACCACTCAGACGGAATCCATCAATCTCAATCATACAGTATCCCTCCTAAAAATGTTTGTATGGAATGGTGGGCCAAAGCCCACCATTCATATTTTATTATTTTGATTTCCGATTCACCAAAGACTCAAAGTCAATTGTGAGGGAGTGGGTGTCCATCATCATCTTGATTGCCTTCATTTTGATATACAGATAATCCTGGAACGGACGACGATCAACAATATATGTGATGGATGGAGAGACCGACATGTTTGATTTTTTGTAATATCGGGTTCCTCCATCATCCTCGTCTTCATATGTAGGAGGATCCCATATCGGTAAAGCTCTGTCAACGAGAATTTTTCTGACTTGCATTAAAATCTGTCCAAGACGGTTATCACCTGTAAGCATGACTGTCTCGCTGTCGTTGACCGGGACTTTCGTTGGAATAGCGCCCCAGTACTTGTCACCCCATGTATTTCCTTCGACCAGTCGCATTCCAGATGTCTCGATCAGCTGTCGTGTCAGAAGACTGTTCTGAGAGAACTTCTGATACACAACATACCACATGACGTCGAATTTGATTTCTTCCCAGTCTGAACGAAGCTTGACCTTACGACCCGCAGCCTTTGCTTCTTTCGGTCCCATCTTAGCAAACTTTGCACGGATCTTTGGATCTGTGGTCTTGTAGGACTGGAACATCGCTTCAGCGGATGTGAACTCGTTTCCTTCATAATCCCGAATTTTACACTGGTGAAAATTCGAAAGGAAAGCGTATTCATCTCTGAAGCGATTTACGCATCCCCGTGAGTTGCTTAACAGCTCCTCAATCTTCTTGGTGTCATCCATGACAAATTCCTCCTTAAGATTTATTAGCAATCAAACGTATGAGTTCGATTATTGCCCATGATACAATGATAACAATCAACGCGATTGTTCCGATGATTAGAATCCATTTCAGGATCTTATCACGCTTCACGTTCTTTATACGTTCTTCTTCAACTTCATGTTCAAGCTTTTCACGTATTTCACGTTTCTTGTCGTCTTCAGGTTCTTTTTCCCAGGGTGGGATGTAACGATTTTCATTCATTTTTCTTATCCTCTTTATTGATTTGCGATTCATATTCAGCCAGCTGATCATGTGTGTCCATACCATATTTGTCTTTGATATATGAATCTAATAGAGAAACCGGAGCGACTGCTTCAACCTGTGTATCCATGACATCGTCAACGGTTAACTGTAAATCATCTTCATCAACAGTTTCGGTTAATTTGAATGTCATATTCGGATCAGATCGATTGGTATTGATAATACCACGATATGTCTCCATATCTTTTGAAGCAGCTTCGATGATGAACCGACGAGGATGGTCACATTCCTGTGATGTGATAACCCGTAATTCTTCCGGATCATGAACCTCAACAGTTTCGTATTCAAGTGCAATTGGATTCGGCTTTGTGAAGACTTTGAAGTTATCGTCACAGAAAAAGAACACCCGTGGCTCGTCCTCGCCGTATTTCCAACGCAACCATGGTCCAGTGTAGTATACACCATTTCCGAAATCTGTATATCCATGATAATGACCGAACACACATAATTTCGAAATACTACCGAGCTGCTCCACAGAATGTATGATCTCATAATTAGCTGCTTTACACGGATTCTTGGTTTGTGATGCCATCGGTCCATGTCCAACAATCAGATCATATTTCTTGTTGAGTAACTCGTCATAGTTATTTGTGTATTCCTGTGGGAGGAACAATGCTTTGATACCGCTTCCGATGATTGTTCCTTCACAAGCTTTGTTGATCAACCACACTTTTGCATTCGGAAGTTTGTCTAATGCCTGTGTGAAGATCTCATACTGAGACTGATCATGCGAATCTGTACCATGAATGAAATACACCGGGACATGTTCAAAACCATTCTTTCCACAGAAATTGCACACAAGATTCACCATAAAGAACATTGCGAATTTAGCATCTTCCACAGAAAGTCTACCATCAAACAAATCTCCACATACAAAAATTGCATGACACGGTTCTTTGCACTCTTTGATGGTTTCAAGAAACATGTGTAAAGAATCCATGAATTGTGATTTGGGTAATTTTACACCTATATGAATATCCGCCATGAATGCATACATGAATCATTACCCCCAATAATATTCAGCACTTGCGGATAGATCTCCTTTGTATGAATCCGCAAGTTTTTGTCTCGGAGGTTCATGCTGTTCATTCATACCATCTTCATACATTCTGCGAATTTTATACTGAACACAAACTTCATGTTCAACTCTGCATCCTGCCGATTTATCCCAACCTCTGGCAAAAACAACCAGATTCGCATCATACATCTTTGTGATAGAATCACCCAACATCGCAATGCGCCCGCGGCCAACAATATCTTCTGATTTCGTGAATGAATCGATAAATTCCAATGTATCATCACGAAACCAATGTTTTGTCATTTCGATGAGCTGTTCCCGACGCTTCAGAATCTCTTTATCTGTCAGACCAGCCATCGGTTGAGAAATAAATACTTTTAGTTTCATCATATCATCCCTTCATATACGCCATTGTAGTGTAAAAACCACAATGCGTTCTTTTGTGTTCTATTGGCTTTTCCGGTGTAACCTTCCGACCACACAGATATACATCCAGTCTTATCACATAACCATTCCACTGGATCCATTCCGCACTTATCATGGGAATATTCTTCGAAGATTTCATCCATTGATTTTCCGTAAATCGAAGCAAGCTTCATCATATGTGATGGGACTGCATACTCAACAGTTCCGTCAGATCTGATAATCACTTCGAGATAGTTAACAAATGAATTCTTGTGTACACGAACATCAAATCGTGAATTCAAAATCTTCTGCTGTTCTTCCATTGTCGGTAATTCCATAATATCACCTCAAAACATTGTATAGCGGGGTTTCCCCCGCTATACTATTTATTTCGACTCTTCATACTTTTTCTTGGTAGCAAGACCACCACGAATATGTTTCACTGACCAGTTATAGTCAAGCTGTTTCAACAGCTTCTTGTACTTACGTTTTCCACCACCTTTTACAAATGGAAAATATTCGTGGATGAAAACATGTAAGGTTGATTTTGACAGTCCATATACATGTGCTGCATGACGAATCGTGCATTTTGTCTGAATGATAAATTCACATGCATTGATGAAACTATCCATGTATTTGTTGATAACGCTGTACCGAGAGCTCATTCTGTATCACTCCTTAGTCTGGATATGGATCTACATAACACTCTTGTTCGAATTTATCCGGACACACCTTGACGGTTTTTGAATATGCTGGCTGTGCTTTGATTACCATATTGAGATCGATTGGGGTCTTGCGTCCACCCACAGCAGCGACGTCGATCTGGTTCGTATAAGGGCACCAGTATGTTTTATATCCATGAATGTGTCCGTGAATATTCAAACGGTTATTGTTTTCTTGTGGCATGTGTGAGAATAAAATATTATCGTATACGAATTTCGGAGTGATATACTTGAATCCGATTGAAGTATAGTATTCATCCGGATACAAGTCATTGTTGCCACGTACCAGAATCTTTGTTCCTTTCAATTGACCGATCACATCTGCGAGTTCTTTCTTACGTTCAACCTCTCCATCTGTCAAATCACCAAGATTGATAACCAGATCATCATCAGTTACAATATCATTATATCTGTTGATGATTTGCTGGTAATCGGAACGCTGTTTCTTCTGTTTTGTTTTCTTGTCATACATCCAAAGATGCCAGTCTGTACACAAGTAAACCTTGTGACCTTTGTTCAGTGTTGAACGAATTAGTGCGGCAATCGGTGAAGATTCTTTTGTCTTTGACTCTTTAATCTCCTTACCAATTTCCTCTTCATGACGCCTGGAATACTCCATCATCACCTTGTCAAATTTGCTCATGCATATGTTCTCCTTTCCGAGATTAGTTATGAAATCGTTTTTCCACTAATCTCGGAATAATGATATATCGGTGTAAGAAAAAACATGGGGGCATATGCCCCCATGTAATTATTTCCGTTCTTTCAATTCACTGATCCAGTCACGCCGATGCTGAAGTGTCCGGCGTACTTTTCTCCGCTCCGAAGGATCTTTGATTTGTTGCATGTGGCGATCTGCTGCAGCATCAAATAACCTGATATCAACTCCGCGAAGAGAAACCGTATTCATGATCGCAATCCGTTTATTAAACGGAACTCCGATCGCAACCAGCCAACGTTCAAAATTGTTCGGAAGGTCAGGTATAAACACATTACCCGCTGCGAGCCATGCAATCAGGAACATGTGATTCGGTATATCATCAATCTTTGTATTGGAATCATCCTCATTATTAGCAACAGGATGAGACGCAGCAACCTCAATCCACCCACCATTTTGTGCAATATAACCTTTTTCTTCGAGAGATGTCTCGGTCAGAAAATATCCGAGTATTTGTGTATGACCTCTGTCGCAGAGGAATGTTGTTTGTGGATTAAAATCCGGATCAGTGTTTGCAATATATACACGACCACCGGCTGCATCACAAGCTTTCCACATTTCGTACACATACGATCTATCTTTTTCAACTTTTTCGAGAAAATCTGCATACAGCTGATCTCTCTCGGAAGGATTGAAAAGATAACCGTCAATTGTTGTAAAATCTCCTGTAAACGCGTTATTGATTTTGACAGGAATTTTGATAACAATCCGGGTTCCTTTAGTTAGCATTAGAATTACTCCTTTCAAATAGACGGGGCCGAAGCCCCGTCCCTCATAACTTAAAATGGTTTGAACAGATTATCCGGAACTTCATCCGGTGTGTAGATAGGAATGTTCAGCTTCTTTGCTCTGGATACTTTATCGGACTGGAAGTTCTTGTCCTTTACGATCAATGCTTTCAAATCGTTTGTGAAACCACCGACCTCATAGCCGTTGTCAACAAGCTGTTTTTCAAGGTCCTTATCACGGAATCCTGTGAAGCATACGCGACCAGCATAAGCTCCCCAAGGAGTTGTTGGTTTCAGCTTCTCCGGAATCCAAGACATCAATGATTGAATCTCTTCTTTATTCCGAAGATATCCGTCAAAGATCTTTTGAATTTTGATCTTGCCAACCGATGGAATGTAACCCGCATTCAGAATCATCTCGGGAA
This sequence comes from uncultured Bacteroidales bacterium, assembly GCA_946405045.1. Lineage (GTDB taxonomy): Bacteria > Bacteroidota > Bacteroidia > Bacteroidales > Paludibacteraceae > UBA1723. The sequence continues at coordinate 24,675 of CAMJFV010000001.1, forward strand.
AACTTCCATCGATCATTGCATGAATAATCGGTTCATCACCCAGAACACGAATAACTGCAGACCAGGTTTTTTCATCCGTATCATTGAACGGTAATGCTCCAAGGAATCTTGCAAGGGTTGCTTCAGACAGAGCTTTGTCGACGGACTTCACCATGTTGTCATATGAGGTATATCCGAAACCTTCTGTTTGAGCAATGCAATCGTCCCATTTTCTTAGATCATATAGATCTTCGATTTTAGTAACGAATTCATTGTCATACAACTTCGTCAGAACTCCTTCACCAAGTCCAACCATTCTCATCTTTTCAGCATGACGAATAATCGCACCAAGTTTCAGTCCTTTACATTCAGGATTCTTACATCTGACAATGACGCCTGAATTGTAATCCAGAGCTGCACCACATATCGGACAATTTGTCGGCAGCGGTATTGGATAATCACCATCGTGATACGATTCCAGAAAATACGGTACGATGTTATACATGATTCGTATCGTATCACCATGTCGAAGTTCCATGGATCTGACGCGATCGAGTGTTGACAACGTTGCATGATCAACTGATATTTTGTCGTCACAGAATTTTACTGCATCAAATATCGCGACCGGTGTGATACGTCCCTGTTTACCAAACTGATATTCAATCGATCGAAGTGTCGTCTCTTTCACGTCATTCAGAATCTTGATTGCAACTTCAAGTTCCGGATCAACAAATATCGTAGATGGATCGGTTGATGATTCGGAATTTATCGACGCAACAACACCATCAATCGAAAATGTCTGATCAAAGATTTTTGTCGTAGCGGATTCAGCCAATCGATCTTTGATGAATGCTCCGATCGAATTGAAGTCGTCTGCAAACACATGTTCACAGATTTCATTCAACAGTTTCGGAATATACTGTTTGCCGTCAACGTATCCTCTCAACGGCACCAATGTGATGAATTGTGCCATTTCAATATTTCTGGATGTGATTGTTGCAGACACAACATCACGTGGACGTTTATATGTGAGATTTAACGCATAATGCAGAAACTGTTCATGAGACAAAATTGCCTCGAACTTCATTGCAGTTGTACCAGGTCGTGCAAATGATTTGACGACTTCCAAATGGTGTTGAAATACTTCTGTCACGTCAACAGATTCACCATTATCATAGTCACCTCTTGTGAAGAATCGACCGGTTGCGAAATCTAGTGCAACTGAGCATCCATCGAATTTCGGTTGCAATATGATTTTGCATTGATCAAGTGCAGGATGTGACTTCATGTTTGTGTCAAGCCATTTCTTATATGTCTTTTGACCAGGTCTCCAGGGTTCTGTCACACCATAAGCCTTTGGTAAAGTTCCAACAATGTCATTTACATCAGCAGATTGTTTCTGTCGATTGAATGGTCGTGCGGACTCCCCACCATTCTCTTTCAAATATTCCTCGAGTAATGTATCATACTCTTCATCAGAAATCAATGGATGACCCTGATCATACGCTTTGATATATTCATCGAGCTGTTCTTTTGTGATTGCCATATGTTCCTCCTATAAAAATAATAGAAGTGGGTGGGGCCAACGCCCCACCCATCCTCTTCAGATTCCTACACCGAACAATTCGGCAGGAGATACCGGAGTTGGATTGTATGGCATGTTGGTTTGTTGTGCAATCCATGGTGCCAGATTTCCCATCTTCGGTGTGTCGTTTTCCTTATCGAACTCAACCGGAAACGGTTTACCAGTTCCAACCGGTAATTTACCAGCTTCCATATCACCAAGTATGACTGCGAAATCGTTGGTTCCCACATATACATGTGCGGGAGTCAACTCTGTCGTATGGAATGCTGCTTGTTCTTTTGAGACGATTATCTCCATAGATGCATTCCTCCTTTCACCTTAATGATATATGTATTTGAATTCGGATTATTTCATACTGTTTGTCTTTTTGGTATTGATTTGATCTGCAGCTACTCGTGTGGACCCGTAATATTTCTCCCAAGATGCGTTATGTTTACCAGCACTCTTGTGATTATGTTCGATATCACCGTTGTCTTGCTGCATCATATTGCTATAAACAGTATTGCATACTGCAGCGATTTCCTTGATATCACTCATGAGACACTTGCTGAACTTCTGACATGTTTCAACACACGCCTTGATACCACGATAAGCAATATCGTTTTTCGATGCATTTTTGTTATACGTGCTTCCAGCCGTATTGCGCTGATCGGAAATAACATTGATATTGTTATTGATCGCGACCATCATGTGTTTCCATATATCAGCATGCATCGATAGCTGATTGATAAAATTGTCAGATCTTCCAGATTCAGCCTTATCGTCTCCCATATATCCAGTCAGATAATCAAACATTGTTTGACGTTGGGTCTCATCAGGAGGAACTGGCATTTTTGTCTTAATCAAATCAAGTTTACTGAGAATCTGTATGCCATTTGGAACATTTCGTGAACAAGTGACGACATTTGCATCAGACATGAATGGAGCCATTGCAGGTTGTTTGGATGCAAACGTTGCAACATCATATGTTTTTATAGGGAGCCCATGTACATCTTTAAGAAGCGTAGCAACTGATGCATTATGCAGATTTCCAGTGCACAGATACCACTTCCAAATCAGCGGATTGATACGTGCCTTATTTCCAGACATAACCGGTTCGAAGTACAGATGTATACCCTGTTGGAAAATCGCACCATATCCATGTTCCTTAATGAATGCACGTGCATTGTTCATGCGGTTCTTTGTTTGGTTAAACATCTTACGGAACTTCTCAACCAGATTGAGAATCAGGTTGATAGCTTTACCGATCAACGTACCAAGCAGCTTAAACGGATTGATTGATGTATTTGGATCCCACTTACTGTCAGCCTGACCGAATGATTCTTGATAGAATGCACATTCCATGATTGGAGTCACATATGGACTGGTACGATCATTATGTTCATAGGCTTCCAGAATAATATTGGAAGTCACCTCGATCAATTCGAATGTCTCCTGCAGCTCTGAGACATCTTTGTCAAGTTCTTTAACACTGTCTTCAAAGCTTTGGTCAGAGTCCTTGTCAACTGAAACACGGATATGGCATTTGTCAACCGCGGTTTGCATCGCAGTCTCTTCATCCATACCCATCGCAAGAAGTTCTTCGTATTCCTTCTTGACATCGGGATCCTTTGGCTCATATTTCTCACCGGTCAGTTCCGACTTCGCAAACAGCAGCTGCTCCATATGGAAACGTTCTTCATCACCGATATCCGCATACAGACGTCTGAGAACATCAGTGTTTGTTTCCTTTGCAGCTTCAAGGTATTCACCCAGAGCATCTGCTTCAGAAGCCATCAGCTTCATCAATGTGTCGACATCTTTCTGATCATAATCATTCTGAACATCTGAAGTGTCGGTACCGAAGGACCCCAACTCAACATCGTTGGGGTCCATGTTTTCGGTTTCATTGAATTTGTCCTTGTCCTCATCAGACATACGTCCTTCCAGATATCCAGGAAGTTCTTCCGGAGATTGATCCTTATCGTCATTCTCCAGATCAAGATCACCGATGGTGATGTCTTTATCATCACTCAGCTGATCTTCTTCTTCCTGATAAAATCCAGGACGATGAAAACGAGTAAAATCGCTCATACGTATTCCTCCTTTATTTACGTTGAGACTTCTCGAATTGTTCAATTCGTTGAAGTTTCCGTTTTGCTTTAGCTAGCTGGTCTTGGGTTAACTTACCAGAAGCAATCTGTTGTTTCAGCTGTTCCTTAGCAAGTTGACGTTGTTTCGCTGCATTTGCATCAAGTTGTTTTTGACGTTTTTCGTATTGCTGTTGTGCATACTCACCACGTTTTTGATGTGCAAACAACATTTCATCTTCATCTCGAGCCTTTTCGATCAAATCAGGTTTTCCTCTAGCAACGCGATCTTTATTTAAACGATCAACATTCCGTGAGTTCTCTTGTGCGCCTTTTCTTAATGAACGAAGCATTGTGTCGCCTTTGGCATATCTGTTATGCAATTCACTATAAGCATCCGCATCATATTCAACAGGATCCAAATCATGATCCCTGTTCTTAATTTTTTTCCAATCTTCATATGGCATAGCATCGATATGTGCTTTTGCTTCGTCACGTCGTCGCAAACCTTCCGAACCAGATTTCCATAACGGTTTATCACGTTCAAAATCATATACCTTATCCGTCATTTGAGAAGCGTGTCCTTCTTCATGTTTATATGTTGCATTTGAATAAGCCGGTTTCTTTTGGATATCTTTTGGTGTCATATTAATGCTGTCTGTATCCATTTGACCATATCGTTTCACTTTACCATCAACGGTTGTTTGATATGCTGAATCATAATGTTGTGTTACGTCATGTGGATTTATTGTGAATGGTACACGTTTCTTTTGTCCAGGATTGTTTTTATCATCAATATCCGTCAAAATAGTTTCTGTTTTCGGATCATAACCGTTTTCACGAAGGAATTTGTTCATACGGTTACGTTCCTTATTAGATCCAATTTTTCCAGCGGATATACGTTTACCAGGACGATTCGGATCTTCGATTGTGTTGGTTTTAGGATCATACTTATGTTTCTTCAAATATTCGTCATATGGGCCGTAAGCTGCTTCCTGAACAACTTCATCGTCATATGAATCCAACAGAATTCCGAATTCATTGATCGCTTCGTCATGTGCGTCCGGGTCATCGAATAATGCATTATGATATTCGGATACGTAGAACAAAGAATCTCCGAGTTGAACAAACCAGTCACACTCTTCACATTCACAATATTCTTCAATTATATCGGAATCATCGAGAGCATATTCAACGACCATGTCTTCGAACAAGTCATCATCGTCGGAATCATCGAGTGCGTATTCAACAACCATGTCTTCGAACGAATCTTCATACCAGTTGAACATCTCATATATTGCATCATTCATCAAAATATCATCAGCAAGGTTCTCCATTGTATATTCCTCACTGAATACGATTCCAAACAATTCTGGGATCATTGCAACGAATTCAGCAACAGCAGCCTTCGTCCACGGAGCAGCTTTTTCGATTGCACGACAGAACTCACAACGCGCTTCATACTCACTCTTTGTCTTAGCAAGAATCTTGTTAAGTCTAGCCAATTGCTTATCGATATTAACAGAGTTTTTTCTTGCATCAAGACATCTCTGATATACAGTATCGACATACTGTATACGTTTCGATGGATCCATTTGAAGAAGCTTTTCTTTTCGATTAGCGCTCAGAGTTGTATATGGATTCTGGAAACTGTTGACAACCTGCTCAACCGAATTTAAATTTGACATGATTTCTTTCATTGTACCAAATTTAATCGGAATACCATTTGCAGCAGCATACGACTTTATTTGCCGGATTTGTTTCACGATCTGCTGAGCCGCTGACGAAATTTTGTCAACCGCTGACCCAGACATGTTCATATATTTCGTAAGAGTTGCATCATCGATATCTCCATCATGAAGGTGCAGATATGTCTTCAGATCATTCAGAGCTTTGATATTTTTATCGAGGTTCTGTGCAGCTACAGTTTTTGCAGTATTTATGGTGCTCTCACGTAACATAGATGCCTGCATTCCGTATAGATGCATCAATGCTCTAGTATATACTGCAGCTCCATTCTTTCTTACGGCAGCAGCATCAGCTTCTAACTCAAACAAATATTTGTCATGAGCAGTATTCAGTTTCTTTCCAGCAGGAGAATTTACATAATCCTTGATCCAGTCTGTTGTGGCATTCAGACCGATATTAAGTTTATTATTCACAAGACCCATCTTACGTTGTATAGCCGATCCTATAGATCGTGTTATTTTTCCACCAGGTAACTGGTATCCGGCCATATCAACAGCTTCGCCACTGCCACGCTTTGCCATTCTCTCTTGATGAGAATGTTGAACTTCATGGTCGATCATTGCTTTGAACTCATCTCTACTGAGTCTTGTGAGAATGTTTTTTGGTACATTAATATTTCCACCATTTTCAGCAAGACCAAGCTTAGATTGTATATCACCGGTGGCTTTCATTGCAGGCAATGTCTTTGAAAGAATCTGTGAGTAAATCTTCTTGGCTCGAATCTTCAGATTGCTGTCGTTTTTGTCAATATGAGTTCCGACAGCGGTCCCCATCATACTCAAAATATTAACGACATCGTCTTCATTCATCAAGTTTATTTTGATCGGATATTTTTCTTTTGTCTCAGGATCTTCAACGATGATCGATTGTGACCATTTGTCATATCCGATCGCTTTCAGATTTCGTTTAGAGGTTCTATTCATTCGACCTCGTGCTGTCTCTTGATAAAAAATACCGCCACCAAATCTTGCAGGTATGTCAGACATAATATCCCTCCTTATAATGATATTCAGAAAATCTTGTAGGAATTGTAAAACTCTCTTTCACAGACTTTGGTTTACTGGCCTCGCCGTCATGAATCATTTTACATTTCGTCATGATCCATTCCTGGAAGTTTTTGATTGGCGTGCCATAATCAATATCGGCATCGGTATAATCCCATACACCATAATTGACATCTTGGTTATGGTATTCCGCTGACACTTCAGCAACATACTCAAATATGTCAGTCAGTTTATCAAATACCTTCTTGCGTTCGTAACCCCATTCATCCACAACACGTTTGAATGCTTGTTCGATATAAACAAACTTTCCATCAAGCGGTACAACACAAATTGTATGGGTATTGAGTGTCTTTGTGTTTTTTGTATCGGTGAAATTCATGTAGTATTTTTTGTATGTTACTCCGAAGGCTTCGAGGTATCCAGCTTCATACTCGACCATGTCATAGCAGTTACCACCACCGGCCTGATCAACTGTTTCACCAGAATGGAATACCCAATACTTATCGTAATCTGCATCAGATACATTTCCAGTCATGAGTCTTCCATCTTTAATCAAACCATACTTGAATTTCTTGATGTCAACACAAAGATCATCGATTACACGTTCCGGTGAGTAATCAAACTTGGTTGCTTTCTTCAAGACTTTTGGTTTGACAACCCAGTGCCATTTGTATGTGAAGTAATTACGGGTATCCTTTTGACCCTTGGATGTAGGAACAACGGATTTCCGTTTTGCATCCGCAATCTGATCAACACGGATAACACCATACAGTTTCATCCGAACAGGTTCCATGATCCAAACTTCTCTAGTGACATTCGCGTCATACACGAGTTTGCCATTCACGAGTTGTTTGTTGGTCTTGTGTTTGTATTCCTTCCAAGGTTTCTCCGGAACGTATACATACATTTTGTCGAATGTGTCTGGTGATTGTCTTTGAAGATTCACTGTGATACCATTCAATGCACCTTCGATCGATGTGGAGAAACATATACGCGGAGTTGTATTGTCTTCGAATCCAGTGTCTTCCGGATTGTACGGATCCAGATAGTCGGGAACGCGGGGCTTCCATACTTGCCCATCGATATGTTTATCCGGGGACACATGGAATACCAGATCATCAGAATACGGATTTACACCGTTCTTGAGATCTTGAAAGGCTCCTTCTTGGACATTATATTGGACACAACCATATGTTTTACCACATGATTCACATGTGTAGATTGGCTCACCTTTCATTGCGATAGAAATCTTTCCACCGCAATCACACTTCTTCATGACAGCCATACCCTCGTCATTGAATCCAAGGACATCGTCTTTA
>CAMJFV010000002.1 GCA_946405045.1 uncultured Bacteroidales bacterium
GCTCGGGTTGAACCGGCTCAACACTTGGAGTTTCGATATTACCATCGCGACGAGAAATCAGCTTCTCGAGCGGGTCTTCGAATCTGTCACTCATAGTATATACTCCTTTATCATGGTATTATTTCAAACAGAAACATATATCATTCAAATGATATCCACCAGGCTGTCCTGTATTGAAATTATAAGGGGTGTTCAAATCATGATTAATTTTAATCGAGAAACATGTGAAAATCCGATGTTCGGAAAGACATTGTGGTACAATCCGAATCTCGAATTTTGTTTCAATAAAGAAATCGTGGAATACGATATGCAACAAGCATCGTTGTCTGTCAGTAGACGATTCCATTTATTGGATGATACGTTACTGGATGAATTAGAACGTATGCCAAAAGATCTGCGTACAAAGAAAGTCGGATTGATTCAAAGAGATGATAAGGTGTTTTCTGATAATATGATCAATGGTTTATTACAAACACGAAAAGAATTCATCGAAGTGAATCATTTAACCGATGATGACATCATTACATTACACTCTGATGCTTTGATGTTTATCAAGAAGAAACCGATCTTTGATACGATTAACGGTGTTCCATTTGTGCACAAACATACGTGGAGTGCATATATCAGATATGGTAAAATTGAAATGTTCTATGCTGATGGTACGATCGATTATAAAGGTATTCCAAAAGCAATGTTACAACAGCATACGATGGGACTGAATCTTCACATCTTAAAGATTTTTGAGATGATTGAAAACTATGATGAAGATTTAATCCCGTATATTCGGAAATTTCAAAAGAAGTATCTGTTGAATCAATTACCGGATTACTATTATATTCCATTCGGTTTTGCGGGTGGTGCTTTTAAAGCAGAGAATCTGAAACTCTTAGCATATCTGGCAAAAATTGTAATTCGAGAGGTGAAATGATAATGGTATATGAGTTTCTCTTATATCCTATTAATGCAACACCAAAAACAGTACCAACTAGGGTATGGACTGATGACCCACATTATATGCGGACATTCTTACTGCAACATGGAGTTGACCCACAGTTGGCTAAGGTCAAAGTTTTTGATATACCTACTTATTCCGAATCACCAATCAATGATAAGACTGGTGCGTATAAACTGAATAAATATCATTTTGGGAGTAGACAAGATAAAACCATTCATCCAGTCATTACAACCGAAAGCATCATGTATAGCATTGCTACAAATGTAGCAATCGATCTATCGAGCGTTATGTCATTGGGATCCGCAGCTCTTCGAGGAGACATCCAGATATTTGAACATATTGCAAAGTTGGTAAGCTCGTTAGATCCGATCTATATTAAAGATGGCTATGTGGCGGATGCGGGATGTGATGCGGATTATAGAATTGACCGATTGGCGGATCTTGTATCAGATTACCCATACTATGAATCAATTGCAATGTCCATCAACGAAGATGATTCATTCCTATATGATTCATTATATGACTCGATCAGTCCGAATGTTGTACAACATATCACATTGGAGTCGTATGTGTCGATCTTCACTAAATTATACATTATCGGTCACAATGATTATGATAGACCTGAAGGAGATGAATTTGATGTCTAAAGCAAAACCAAATATACGTGAGCTCGTGGAATCACATGCACCGAAGAATTTCAAGTATTACATCAATCTCAAGAGTGATGAATCATTGAAAGAACTTGAATCGTTGGGATATGACATGTCAAAGCTGGACACGATATGCCAACCTGATCTGACGAAACGAGCAATCAATGCGGCTTATAAGTATTATGAACGTGAAGTCGTTGCGCATGCGAAAGAGCCAACTTTGATGGAACGTGGTGTCATCTTGAATAAAAAGATGGCAACAAAAACAGACAAAAAGCTTGAACGCGTTGGGTTAGCATTCTTTGATGTCGACGATGTTTCATATGTATCTGTCAAGCTGTGTTATGAACAATTCGACATTTACGAGATCTTCATATTAACATAAAAGAAGCAGGTGGGGGCAATGCCCCCACCCAACATTCTTTTTTTTTTTTGATTAGGTATTCTCGTCCCAAGCAGGAGGTGCTTCGTAAGGATTTCTGATATCCTTTGACTGGAAAGTACCATTGCCCTGAACGTCGCTCCAGATAGCACTGTGATCCGAAGGCTTGAGAGTCTTCTGAGGCATCGGAGTACGCTGAAGCGGAGCTTCGTCGGCCTTGAAGATCGGTGCATTGCCAACGCTGGACTGAACCGCATCGAGATACGGACGATTGCCACCGTTGAACATCTGGGTGTCGATACGCTCGGAAGTAGGCTTCGTGAAGAATGCATCGCCAGCACCAGGATTGAGGTTGAGCGAGTTGCCGAAGATGGCGAACTGCTGAACATATCTTGCAGCAAGGTCATTGACGTATGCAGACTGAATGAACTGGCAGCTGAAGGACAGCGTGATGCTTTGAATGGTAGAACCACCCGTCGGATTGGAGTTGAATATCTCGAAACCGATTTTGTTCTGCGGAATGCAACCGAGTGCCATTGCAGCAGCTTCGACACGTGCGCCAGAACGATCCAGTGCGATGACGAGGAATTCTGCAACTTCCCAAGCAGGAGACGGCTCCAGAGCCTGATCGTATACACCCTGCGGTGGGGTGAATACACGTCTTGCGATGTTGTTCTCCATGCTACCTGCAACCATACCCTGATAGTGGGTAAGGCCGGTGATCTCATCAGAGATACCATCGATCCACATGTTATGGAAGTTTGCGATCGGACGACCGACAAGCTCAGGAACAGTGATCTGCAGGGATTGTGAGTTGTTCGTATTCTGAACAGTCGGAATGTTGATGCTTCTTGCAGCAAAACCACCCTGAAGCTGAGCAGATGCGAGTGAGCGATCACCGAACTGGCATTGAATACCGGTGTTGTAGTATTCAATCATCTTCTTATACGTAGCAAACTCACGGTTTGTGTATCCGTTGGTCTCGCTTTCACCGAAGTAGTGCATCAGGAAATACGGTCCGCGATACATAACACAGATAACACGGTTGGTAGTCTCGGGGTTAAGACTCCGGAGTGTGTGAATATCCGGAGTCAGTCCGCCGAGCATACCAGTGTATTGTCTCAGATCTCCGTTATATTCACGAAGACCAGTTTGCAGACTAATAGCAGACATAGCTTTTTCTCTCCTTTCTTAAGAATTAAGATTCCGCACGTCTGTTGACGTTGACGATGATCGGAACACGGAGGATGAGGCCGCGGAATGTGACGTTCACATTGCAGATGACAATCTCACCGCCGTCAATGTTGATATCACGCTGGAACTCAATCGAGAGAGACTGAACGAGTTCTCCGACCCAGTTCGAGAACATGACATTGACTTCGTCCTGAATTGTCTTGAGCACTGCATCGTCATCATATTCGAACAGCTTTTCATCGAGCTTGTTCTGCAGGAGATACACGAGCTGAGACAGCGTACGCATATTGTTTTCCTGAAGCAGATCAGATGTAGAGGATGCACGATGCAGCGTTCTTTGTGAACGACGATAGAGGTTACCATTGACATCGATAACCCAGGTGTTACCACCGGAGTTGTAGAGGGTCTCGCTCAAGCCCCAGTCAGTTGCATCGATGTCCGGGAAGTAGGACACAAACTCGTCGGAACGAATTGTGGTGAACTTACCGACAAACGGCTTGTTGACGGAGTTTGCCTTACAGTGCGAGATCAGGTTGTCGACGATACGCTTGACATATGTGTATGCGATACCATCTGCAGAAGACACGATACCACCAATATCCCAAGATGCGTTCGGGTTATCGAAGCGCTTCTCGAAAGATGTATTGATGAGTCTTGCAGTGACAGCATCCGTAACACCAGCGTCAAGATGCAGTGACAAACCGGAGCCAGGTCCGATTGGACGTCTGTCTTCCGGCAGACCCTGGTAGATACGATGAATCATGAAATCATACATCGCCTGCTTGACGTCGATGTCGTCATCAGCACTCAGGTTTGCAGTCAGAGTCTGATCGAACATGACAGATTCCTTCTCATCTTCAGTGAAGATTGTAGAAGCCTGAATCTTATCCTGAACACTGTATGTCAGATACGGCAGAATGGTCTGACCGACGATTGTGTTTGTACCACCGTCGAAGAGATATTTTGCCGGAACACGGACAGGGCTCATGATACGAGGATCAACTGCGCCTCTGTAAGCTTTGACCAGGAGTGCGGAGTACAGCCACTTGAACTCGATCTCAGAGAGATTCTTGTTGTCGAAGAAGCCAGTGCTACCATCCTCAAGCTTGATACCACCATTCGACGATGTAATGTTGGTGCCATAGATCGAAGAATAGTAGTTGGGTGGGATCTGCAGATACTCTTCCTTGGTGATTCTCCAGAAGGATCCCTGAGTAGAAGAGATCATGTAACGATCAATGCTTTCAGGTGTTGCATTCTCGTTCTGAACCGGCGACAGACCGCCAACCGGAATCTGGAGATTGAGTGTAGACGAACCGGTCTTTGTTACCGTCATCGGCTTATGGAACTGCTTGCCGTCGACTGTAACATATGCATCAGTACCGTTACCAATCAGAACGAATCTGAATGAGCCGGCATCTGCTTCCGGAATAACGTCAGGTGCTGTATCGAGTGTTCTCGTGATCTGATTTGCAGAAGTTGCATCCTCATAAGAGAAGTAATGAACACCATAAGGCGTTTCAGCAACAACCGCATTCGTGATCGCAGACCATCCACCCGGACGAGAGAACACAGTCTCTTCGCCGTTCTTGGAAACGAACGCAAGACCGATTGATGTACCATCCGGATAATCCTCGATCGGAACGGAAATGCTGTATGTTGCAACATCGGTGTTTCCGTTCTTAACGGTGATCGTCTGAGTCTTGGTATCTTCAGTTGTGGTAGGTTCGCTGATAATGATCGTATCAGCATTCAGAGTTTGAACGTCTCTGACGAACTTATATCCAGCAACGGATGACCGATCCAGTGTGATGATGTCGTACTCCGAACCCATCAGATCGGATTTCTCGTTATCAGATGCGCTCATGAGAATCGTGACCGGCGGCTTATCAGCGATGACGGTATTTCCGACAACATGTGTACGACCAGTCTCGACAAACGTGTCAGTGGTGTGCAGCGTCGGATCAATGTCATAGTTGTTGATGTACACCGCAGTATCAAAGGTACCGCCGAGATTGACAACAGTTGCACCAGGCTGAGTCCATGCAAAGTCTTCCTTCTTGGTAGCGATGACATTGCCGGAACCAGCGGACATGTTTGCCATACTCCAGTTGAGATAGTTGTACAGCTTATCCTTCTGATACTTCCATACATACTGGGTCCAAGATGCGGCCCACTTTGCATCGTCCTTAGCCAGATCAGTGATCGTGATCACGGTTGCAGAAGACGTTGCCGGATGCTCTGAAACATAGAACAGCTCAAACTCAGTACGTGCGCCGGCTTTCGCAACAGCGACTGTTTCGCCAGCTTTGACCATACCTTTGTTGATTGCAGTTCTCAGTGAATCACCAAATGCACTCACAGTATTTTCATTCGGATGCAGAATCATCGAGATTGTCGATACGGTATTTCCGCCAGCTGATGTAACAGCTCCATCCCAGTCACCGTCAGCGTCGCTGTATGTCAGAAGATCAGTCAGATTCTTGAGAATGTTCATCTTGATCGTCGACACAGCACCGGTATACTGGTTGATCGATGTGACAACGTAGAAATACGGATTCATGTAGCTTGCGAGACCGGTATACAGATATACATTTCCGAGATGTACTGAATCGGTCGGATCTGTAATACCTGCAGTGAAACCATCGAGCAGGATCTCGTTGATGGTCTGATATGCGATGGCCTTTTCCTTATCAGGATTACCGTCATTCGGATCGTTCTCTTTCTTAAGAACGTAGATACGCTTTTCCTCACCGAGCTCAGGGATATCAGAAGATCTCATGTCAACCTGGAAGAACGGAAGCTTGTAGCCGTCATCAGTACCGTCATAGATGTAGTTTCCGAAGATCACATCAAACGTATTGATGTTGAGCATGATGTTGACCTTTGATATATAATCAGTGGTCATAACGCGGTTGTTCGGGATCTGGACCCTGTTATCAACCATATCGGACAGATGCGTACGATAATCATTGTAAAGCTCCTCGATCGCAGCTTCATTCACATACGGAACGACAATCGAGGAACCGTCCACACGACGCTTAACCTGAACATTCACAGACTCGATCGCATCCGGACGAGAAGTGTTCTCAGAATTGATCAGAGATGCAGCAAACTGTTCAACTGTTGCGTTTGTCAAGGTGTCGATCGTGGAGAACATGTAGCGAACATTCGGCGGATTCTTACCCTGAATGGTCTTATCGATAACGGTCGCAAACTTGTTGTAGACCGAACCACGACCAGCAGAGATATTGACGATGAATGCACGCTTCTTCCATCTTTCGCCATTTGGATCGGTGGAAGGCGGATCAGATGAAGCATTTGCATAAGACTTGACGATTGCCGCATTCAGACGATCACGGTTTGCAAAGTTTGCAAGAGCCGCATCAACGACAAAGCGTTCAGTGTTGTAACGAACATGAATCGTATCATCAGTCTTGTCTTTACGCCACTCAATGGTGATGACAGAATAAGCATATGTTGCATCATCAGGTGTCACACGCAGAAGCTTCACAGGACCACCCTGGTTGATCAATGACACCGGATAAGTTGCTGACTGACCGAACTTCTTGATGTCGCCAGAGCTCAGATTTCTCAGGCCGAACGCGACGTTCAGAACATCCGAACGCTTGACATCGATCACACGTCTGTCTTCACCCATCGGGAGACCGGTTACGACGATAGCGCCGTACATAGACGGTTCATCAGCAATGACGACCGGGAGATCACCAGTATACGAAGAATTGTCCACGATATGCACAAGCGTATGTGGAAACGGGTACTTTAGCCCATACTTCGTCTCAATCATTGGATATACTCTCCTTTTCTATAGATTTTTGGTTTGGTTCCTTATGAGATAAAAACGAGCATGATGAATCGCAAATCATGTGGTTTAAACCTCACAATTATCTTTTTGTGTGAACGTAAAACGATGAGTGTGGGGGCGTTTGCCCCCACATCATTAATCGTCTCTGAATTTGATAGGATAGGTCACGAGAAGCTCATCTGTCGCACGCATGGATTCACGATCGATATTACCTGCTGGGATGGTCACATCCGGAACCGGGTAATTTGGAATCTCTTCACCAGAGCTGTCATAAGCCTTGAACTCATAGTCATCATCTCGTTCACCGACAACGGCATAGATCGTCGGTTTACTTTGTTCAAACTTGACAGAGTCTGACACAGCATCTGGTGACACAATGCTTTCGAGAACACTGGACGCTTCATTGATATCCACTGTTGGATAGTTCGCATTTACTGGTTCAGAAGCAGCATCCGGCATATTGAAGATATTGTTCATCACATCACGTCCGACATCAAATACAGAAGTCGGTTTTCCACCAGTCACACCACCTGATGAAGACGGTGCGCCAGCCTGTTGCTGTTTGATCTTCAACTCGGTGATGTTCTTCTTGATGCCAGCTTGCTCTTTTGCGATTGCCAGTAAAATGTTCCGGGCACTGGTCACAGCTTGCATAGCTGCAATCGCATCCTCATTCAAACCGAATTGACCTTTGTCGGTATACATCTCCATTGCTTTTCTTTCAAAGACTGATATCAGTTTCGCCTGATCCGCAGCAATCTTTTTCAGAGCAGCAAGATCGGAAGAAAAGATTCGGTTTGGATCGATCTTTTCCTGTCCGCCGAACATCTGTTTGTCATATAGACTCTCGATTGTCACGGTTGGAGAATTCCACATACCACTGACAAACGGATCAATGAATCCATCAAGATTCGGGATGTATCTCGGTTGTGCGTTGTATGCATTCCAGCGTTCAGTAAATGTGTTCGTATCCGGACCGTATAGATTTTCACCCCATGCTGATGTTGGCTGAGGATCAACTCCATATGATGAAGAGTCAAGACTATCAAACGGGCATGCATTGTTGAAAGCACTCATCGCTTCAAACATTGAACTCATCCGATCATCTCCTTTCTAAAAAAAAAAAGATTTTGAATGTTTCCATTCATACCAAGTTGTCAGTTTCATTCGATCTTATTATTCCATCTTCGTCAGGCCATATAACCCATTCAAACATTCAATGGCAATTGGGAATGCCGCATCCATATTCGGTTTCACACAATATGCCTTCGAGTACATCAACTTTTCAGCTTGTGCGTTAGCCTCATCAGACCAGATACCGGTACTCTTTACAGTATCACCGTCATAGTCACCACCGATGTTCTCTAGACGTGAATTCGCCATATTAATGACATCGACAAATGATTTGGATACCGCCATATGGGATGCTTCTGGATTTACCAATGGATATGTTCGATATACTTCATTTTGAAATTGAACCGGGATCGTTGTGTTTGTTGATAGTACATGGATCTTGGAGAAGAACGCACCAAGATGGTGACCGATCGGATAACGAACTGTATACATATGTCTGTCAGCAACAACCGTTGAACGATATGACGCAATATAGATCACATCAGTCAATGTCAACGGACGTGAGATTGTTTCATTCGTTTTTAGATTCAATGCATTAAAAATGATCGGTTTCTTGTTATCTGGGTCTAAATATAGAATACGGAATCTGGAACCAGGGTTTCTCATGAAGATCTGAATAAGATCAGAAATCATTTTATCATCATAAATGTTTTCAATCATTGTGCGATCAACTTCGTCTGGATTTGGATGAATCGATGATATGTAGTCATATGATAGAAGTTGCTTTAGCTCGAATTTGATGAATGGTTGGAAACCAGATACGATCGTCCATAGGGGATAACCTGTGCGGAAGATTCCAACTTCCGGTGTATTCGATTTGTATGATGGTGCTGATATAACGTTTCGAACAGTACCAACCGTATTCTTCGCAAGAAGATTCTTTTGGAAGTAGCCGTTCTTTGTACCAACAAATTTGTTGATATATGTGTAAAGCTCAATCAACGCATCCTGGATCTGATTGTCAACCTTGTGGACTGATGCCGTCGTATGAGATGTGACACTCTTCAGACCGATGATCTTGATATAGATGGTATTCAATTCGGACTTGACTTGTTTACCATTCTTCATACCACTCGGTCGGAATGCAGGCGGCAGCACAAGCAGTTTATCAACAAACAACAGACGTTTCGGACTCTTGATCAAAATGTCAAGAGAAGCATCATTTCGAGTATTCAGATTCTTTCTGATATCAATTTCATCCCAGATGTTATACAGATCACGGAATCCACAATACTTACCATCTTCTGCTTCAATCAGTTTGCCGTCAACAAGATTACATCTGATTTCACCATATGCAAGCTTACGGATGATACCGCCTGAACGGATGATGATATTCTTTGCAACATTCGGATTGAATACATGTATCGGAAGTTTGATGTATCCACAACGATACTTCTGTTCTTCTTCAGTCTGTCCAAAGATTTCTTCAGAAAAAAGACCATTTGGGTTATATTGGTTTGGAGCTGAAAACATAACAGCTGATGTTACTTCTTTCAGATTGTTAACCTTAATATCTTGATCGATATCATATAGACCAACAATACGCATAGTTCATACCTCCTTAAGAGTATAAAGTTACAGAACCGTTCGATGGTGGGGAAATATCCCCACCATCTTATTTATCATGGCGCTCGCGCCACCGATCGATGTATTCAGAAATACTCGTATCATTTCTAATGAAGCACCAGCCAATCAAAGCTAAACCAATTAATCCAGGATAGTTTTTGGATGAAGGTAAGATGCGCTCACTTGTGAATACAACTTTGACCAAATCTGCAATGATATATGCGATCGATACAATTGCACAACTCCAGCTTACAACAAATCCTACATTCTTCCAGTCGACATGTCGTTTTGTCTTCATTTGGAACACCCCTTGATTTGATAATCATTTTACCCATAGTACATCACCTCTTTCAACGCACGGGCTCATTGAAAAGTGGAATACAAAGGCCCAACCCCTCTGTATTCGAAATAATGATATACAAACACGAAATAAAAAAAAAATCGTGCGGGCCGAAGCCCGCACTACATTAGAATGATTAGGAGGCGTCACATTTCTGTGACAGCCCTTGGACAACGGAGAACGCAGAAAACAATACGTAGGGATTCTTCACACGGCAAGTGAAGAAAGGTTCACTTCATGAACTTACAAATTTGTCGTCGTCGTATGTATATTATTAAATCGGATAGGGAAGGTGTATAACTTCTAAACTACCTGAACTAACTTTTACAAACCATCTATAGGAGGATACAGCAATGCCGAAAATGAAAAATGGTCCAATGAAAGATGACAAGATCACCATTGTTGATTCCGATGTCGAAAAGATGCGACATCGTCCGACAATGTACATCGCGGCTCTCGGTGAAATGGGTGTACTGCACCTATGCAAAGAGATTATCGATAATAACCGAGATGAATGTTTGAAATCAGAATCCCCCGGAGATACTATTAATATTACAATCACCGATAAGGAACTTAAGACACGGGACAATGGTCGTGGTATTCCGACAAAGTTACTTCGTGTTGTTCATGAGACAAATCAGGCTGGTTCGAATATGACAAGAGCTCACGGCACAACTGCTGGAGAGAATGGTACTGGTACAACTGCAGCGTTGGCAATGAGCGACTATTATGAGGTAACGTCTCTTCGTCCTCAGGAGAAGAAGAAGTTGACCTTGAAATATAAGGATTCAAAATTGATCGAAGAGAATCTGGAGGATTATAAAGAGAAAGATCACGGTCTCATCACGACATATCGTCCATCCAAAAAGATTCTTGGATATGATAGAATCCCGGTCGATATGCTTGTAAAATGGATTGAAGATTTCAAGTTCACATTACCTGCAGACATTAAGCTGTTCTATAACGTTCGTGGTGAGCAGTTCCAGATCAATCATCGAGCGCTGAATACATACTTTGATGACTTTATCCCTGAAGATCAGCGTATGACATCAGCATTGTCATTCACAACAGCAGGTGAGTTGAAAGAGACATTTGATGATGAAGAGTATCAGCGTTCATTCTCTCTGGAAGCTGCATTCGTATATTCTGATCCAGCATATCATGGTGAAGACATTCGTAAGAGTTGGATGAATATGATCCACACTTCTCAGAATGGATCACATGTCAATGGTGTTGTGAATGGTCTGATCAGATATCTGTCAGAACGTGTCATCAAACGTAACAAGAAGCTTGAAGAAGACGAGTCTCTGAAGAGAGACATTTTGTCACATCTGCATGTGGTTGTCAATGCGAAGTGCGATTTTGCACATATGTTTGCATCACAGGCAAAGAGTACTGTCTTCCCAAGAGTATTGACCATTGCGATTGCTGATGCAACATACAAGACACTTTGCGATATGAATCAGAGTCGTCTTGCTGAATATGTTGAAGTTGTCTTACAGAACAATCGTGTTCGCCGTGAGGGTGAGCGTGTTCGCAATGTGACAGCTGAGACGAAGAAGAAGCAGTGGACGAAAAGTGATTCATATTTACCGTGTTCATCTGTCAAGACTGCACAGCCAAAAGAGATCTTCTTTGTCGAGGGTAACTCGGCGTCTGGAAGTATCAATGCTGCACGTGATGCGAAGTATCAAGCCATTCTGCAATTCAGAGGTAAGAGTCTGAATGTATGGGATCTGGAATTGGATGAAGCATTGAAATCCAATGTTTGGTTTGAAGTCGTTAAAGTACTCGGATGTGGTGTAGGATCTTCATTCGACATCAAGAAACTGAATTTCGATAAGATCATCATTGCAACGGATGCTGACGTTGATGGATATCATATTCGTGTTGGTATCTGTGCATTCTTCCTCAAGTTCATGCCACAGCTGTTTGAACAGGGTAAGATCTATATCGCAGAGCCGCCGCTTTATCAATTGGCAACTGGTAAACAAATCTCATATGTCACATCACAGACGGAGTATATTGATGTCTGTGTCAAGAGTGTTGGCAACATTGTCCTGAATTTCCCGAACATGCAATTCTCATGCAAAGCAAGAAAGTTCATCACATCTGCATTTGAATATCTGACACGTTTGAGTGATGTTTCCGCAAAGTTATCTGCGAATAGATATTTGCTGGAATATATTGCACATGGTTTTGTTGTATGGGGAACCGTTGATCGATTCATTGAAAACATTGATATGTGGGTTCGTGATACTTGTAAAGTATTTCCGGAGTTGGGATTTGACCACAAGGCGCAACAAATCTATGCTACAATCGATCTGGTTGACCAGGTTATTGTCGTTGATAATAATCTACTGAATGCGTTGTCTTATGTCATCGGTGTCCAACAAGAATACGGCATGCTTGTTGAGTTTGACGGTTCGTGTATGCCTTTGGCAAAATTTTTCGAAGTAATTGAGCGTAAGTATCCTGTCATCAAAGACAGATACAAGGGTCTCGGTTCGTCAGATGCTGATGTCTTGGAAGAGATTGTTATGAATCCGAAGACACGTCATATCTTCCAGCTGGATGCTTCTGATGCAAAGACGATGCAGGTTTATGACATGCTGGTCGGTAAGTCGAAAGATGCAATGCGAGCACGGAAACAAATGATGCTCGATTTTGAATGGCAGCCGTCTGATATCGATACGTAAGGAGGAACAGAAATGGGTGAACACTTCGATTGGATGGTGGATCCGAAATATTCGTTGTTCGATGATCTGCAACAGATTGTGAATACGGATGGAGAAATCACCAATGCCAAACAGATACACGAATTGATTGGTGATCCAATCATCATCGATCGTTACAAAGGAAACTTTGATTTCCTGTTTAACCGCTTGGTCGGTATTGCCGAGTTGTGTTGGGGTCTGATTGATCCCGACACAAACGACAAACTTCAACGTACTCCGATTAAGATCAAACACTCGGTTGAGGATAATGATACAACCGATATACATGTGATTCCACTAAATAGACTGTTGTTCTCATTGTCGTTCTTACGACCGCTGATGCCGTGGATTGAAGAAATCAATCTGGATGATTTTCTGCTGAGAAGATTCTTGTCACAAAAGGATCGTCAGGTCTATCAAGATATGATAGTTCGAATCCTACAGCAACACGGTATCGTGATTACTGATATTCAGGCAAAGATGGCCCGTATGTCTTTGGACTGGAAGATGTTGTTAAAGGATTTCGCACAGGCTGACATAACCATATTCACTGCAGAAAATCTGTTTCTGGATCACTATCGTGATGATGAAACGATTCGTGAAATCAACAACACCGAATATCCTTCTGATATGCAAACAGCTGATATCGTTGAAGAGAATGCGAAACGTTGGAACGTGTTGGAAGGTATCATGACAATGCGAGGGAATCCGTTCTTCCTTTGTAATCAGTATGTCAAAGTGTTGAAACCGAAACAAGGTGAAGAGCTGTACATCAACTTCTCACAGATTCCGGATGGTAGAAATATTATTCCGGTTATCATGAACGGTAATGGTTTCCGTGCAGGTTACAACAAACTTCCGGTATTCTACACAGGTGCAATTGCATCACGTGTTCCTGACATTATGAACAAAGACTACATGGGTATTGCTGGATACTTCAACCGAAATCTGATGATTCTCTCTTACGGTACAATCTCACCGACTGTTTGGGATTGTGGTTCTCAGAACCCGATTCCGATAGAGATTGATGAATGCATGCTCGAGATGATGGACGGCAGATACTATTATAATCAGAAGGGTGATGGAATTCTGCATGTTCTTCGAAAGACTGATAAGGACAAACTCGGAAAGAAACTGTGGTTCCGTTCACCTTGTACATGCAACCTGAACGAAGATTGCTGTCATATCTGCTACGGTCAACGTGCATTGAAGGTCGGTGATCTGAAGGGTGGATTTGTCTATACAACAGAACAGATGACGAATCCTGTCCAGCAGAATATTCTTTCCGCAAAACATCTGCTGAAGTCAAATGCTGAGAAGATCGTATTCTCGACGAACTTCGACAAGTACTTCGTCATGGATATGTCGACGATTATTCCGCGTGACGACAAGAAGTTTGACATCTATATCCGCGAGGATTATACAGACAACATTGCTGAACAGTTTACATGTTATATTGGAAAAGATCTGGAACCTGTAACAATTTCCAATTATGCTTCAATCAACATTCCGGAAGCAATTCTGGATAAGTGTAAGGAAGTTGTCATTGATGATGTATCGTACTATAAGATCTCATCATATAAGATTCTGGAAGCTGATGGTCAGTTCTGCATGATCATTCCGATCAATATCATGATGACACAACGTTACATGGATATCATGCATCTGTTTGAGCTTGACATCACGAAGTTCGAGAAGGTGGAAGACATTGTCACACGTCTTGCACACATGACTCATAACCTGATCCCGATTCTGTCAACACATGGTGAGATTCTGATTGGACATCATCTGCGTTCTGTTGACAATAAACTGCTGCGTCCGAACTGGTTGGTTCCGGATCAGAAGTATCAGATCATGAGACTGAAGACGGTTCTTCAGAATACAGAATCGTTCACGACAGCATTGGCATTTGAACAAACGAAACATCATCTGCTGCATACGATCTTTGATGAGAGAAATGCAATTAAGCGTGTTGGTGTTCGTTCGTTCCATGACTATATGTTTGGAGAGGAGTATGCAATTTGAATAAAGTGTCAGTGGGTCCAATTAGTGGCATGCTCAAACCCAAATACAAAGTTATCTCTACACACTTGGGTGAGCTGTATAATCCACAAAAAGGCCTGGATATCTTCATTGATTTCAATTCATTCGTACATTCGATATCAAGATATCAAAAGTATCTGAACTATCTTCCATTTTCCGGACCGGATGTTGAGGTTGATTTGATCTCGGCATTTCTGACAACGCTGAACCACTGGAAGAACTTCGCGAAGAAGTGGGAGAATGTTCGAGTAATCGGATTCTTGAATCAGTTCGAAATGGGGCGCTTGTGTGAGGCGTCCCATTTGAAATCGTATCTGATTCCATATATGAATGCATTCAAGGCAGACAGAATGCAACAGGTCGTATACTATGTAAAAGAGGCTGTTCAAAAGGTGCAAACAATTCTGAAGTATGTACCGAATATGTATCTGATCACATGTGACCAGTTTGATTCCATGATGATTCCGAACGTATTGGATGACTATGTGAAATCCGGAAGAAGTCGAATCATTATATCAGGGAATCAATTGCTGACTGGATATTGTTTGCAACCGAATACACATGTCCTGTACTCGAAGTATGGCAAACAAGGAATGCATCAGTTGTCTGATATTGTGATGATTGCAAAGTCTATTACAAAGGTTGAAGATGACATCGTTGCAGAGTTCACAAAGAACAAAGTCTTTTACAATTTACTGCTGGTGATCGTTGGCGATTTCGAACGCGGAATCGTTGGCTTAACTCAAATGGGTATTACGACATTCGCATATAATCTGTTGAGAGGTATCGAACAGGGTACAATCAAACAGGACCCGAAGTCCGTTGAGTCGTGTCTTCCGATCATTGATAAGGTCTATCACAAATATGTGTTGGATTCGTATCCGCTGGTTGACATTGATTCTCATACGACAATGATCAAGCAATCTGCAATCGAACAGGTTAAATCAAACATGATTGACCTAGTTGATATTGACGGTTTGAGAAGTCTGTCGATCGACGGTTTGAATCTGTTGGAACTGCTATAATGGACGGGGGCTTCATGCCCCCGTTTTCTTTTTCTTATCGATATATTATTATATTGGCAATACCCAAATACTATACAAAAGGAGAGCATAATATGGAAACAAAAATCATGCCGTTTGTTAATCCTTTGATAATCAAAGGGATTGACGGAGTTGTATCACTCATTAGAGGTAAGGCTCTGAAAACATTTGACATTTCTCCGTTGCTGTATAAGGATTCGGCACCGGAAGTTATGTCAAAATATTTCAAGAGTCTTCCGACAAGTCTCGTGATTGATCACCGGTCAAGCTTCGAAGCTGATCAGAACGAGATTAAGTATGTGCAACGTGCAGCCATACTATCGAAAATGAATGTTGTGGATTTCACATTCTACAGACACACGCTGATCATACTGTCAATGACATCAATGAGAAGCAACGATGGTTCCTATTATGAGGATTGGATGATACAGTGTCTGAGCAACAAACATGACATTGCGATGACAATCGACTTTATGAAAAAGCTTAACCGAGAAATCAGAGTTGTCGGTGACAAAACTGCTAACGAACGATTCTCGATTGTTAAGAATACCAACAGTATCGTCACACAGCATAACAGACCAATCCGGTCATGGGATAATGTGTTTATCCCAACTGAAACCGAAACATTGATTCGTGAATCTCTGCATAAGTTCGCAACTTCGGTGAATTGGTATCGGGAACACAAGATCCCGTACCATTTCGGGATTCTGTTACATGGCAATCCTGGAACGGGAAAGTCGTCTGTTGTGCAGGCGATTACACAGGAGATTCCCTGCGATGTATGCGTGATCCCGCCGGGTGAATTGTGGAATGCACTTGAGGAAGGCATCTTCACAAATTACCGAGATATGTACAGACATCAGGTGATTATCATTGAGGATGTAGACACGAACTGCTTTGGCAGAGAATCAGATGACAATTTTGCGATGAAGACACAGGACATCGGTATGAGCCCGGAACTGCTCGGAAAGCTTCTGAATTATATGGACGGATATGGTTCTCCAGATGGTACAGTCTGGATCTTGACGACGAATCACATCGACAAGCTGGATCCGGCATTGGTTCGTCCGGGACGCATTGATCTCAACATCGAGATTGGTCCTGCAACTGACGAAACATTCGCGAAGTTTATGAAGTTCCATTACGGGTATGACGTTCCTGACACATATCATATCAGAGATGGAATGCTGTTTGGTGATCTTCAGACGAAAGTCATGCTTGGCTGGACGCCTGAACAGATCCTCGATTATTCCAGAATCTGATCTATATATTATTAATGTGCAATATCCGGAATGCAAATTTCTGGATAAATAACAATCAAAAAGGAGAACAAAACAAATGAAAGAAAAGAAACTAGACTGGTTCACCAGCCGGAAACTGGCATGTTGGGGGATCTCGGTAATTCCGCGTCCTGATTACTGGGACGACAGGAACCGGAAAATGACGATCATCATCGATGAGTCACTCGATGATGAAACACTTGTCATTGAAGACGGCATTACGTTCAGGATGTCCGTCTTTGCGGCGGACGAATTTGTCGCAACGTTGGCTGCAAACGTCTGTGACCAGTTCATGGAGCTGTTCGTAGCTGCGATCAACTCCTATTCCAAATGGAATATGGTGTTGATTAAAAAGGCTTCTGGAACATCGTTCATTGAGCAAGCTCTTGATAGAATCCAGTTTGTTCTCGACACGTATCATGTCGGGATCAAAAGATTCACGGAGCTTGATTATATGAAATGCGTTCGACACTTCGGTGGCGAACGTAATTTCCGGCAGCTGATCAGAGACGCAGTCTGTTATAACATCTCTGATCAACTTACAATGTGCTTGATCTGTAAAAACTGCAGATGCAAGCGCAACGGTGAGCGCGTTTGCAGGAAAGTGTATGTCCCCGTCGAAGAAGGTTCAGGTGTCCGCACTCTTCGAATCGCGGCTGATTATCCGATCAGCAATAAGCTGGCGGATATCATTCCTACTTTCGAACAGAGAGAGGAATGTGGTTGCTTCGAGCCGAACGGAACATCAATTATCGACTGGGCAGTCCGGTTCCGGAACGCTCATTTTTGAAGGAGATGAACATATGGGAATCCTTGCGGATCTTCTAAACGGGGTGGTTTCCCGCCCCGGAATTAAGGTGATTGACAAAAATACTGTGACATTCGAGAGTTATGACGCGATGCGTCAGAACTCCGATGTTGTTCGCGAGATTGTTCCGGACAGCAAGAGCCAGTCCGGTCCCACGAATTTTTCAAACTGGGGGACCGACGAAGACGGGAAACCGATTATGCTAGATTGAAATGACAGGGGGCGCTGATGCGCCCCCGTTTTTCTTTTTTCTTTCTTATAGAGAGTAAAAACGACTTCATAATACTTTGGAAAGGAGCTGATCTTATGGCCGACGGTCGTATTGATCCCAAAACACCTTTGATATTTGAAGTTCCCGACGGACAAATTGTAGTCTGTACATGGGCTTATATCGTAAGCCGTATCACACCAATGTTTGATGCAATCACTCAGTCACTCAATAATTCAAATGGTTCACTCCGAATTATCGAGGGCAAGCTTGCAGAGTGGGCTGAAAACCAGGACGATACTTGAAAGGAGTGAGAAATAATGGCTGAACAGCAAGAGCAAATCTTTACCGCGTTGATCAATGTTATCCAAGAACATGAAAGATTGCTTGCATCAATCGCGGATAAGCTGAGCAAGATCGAATCTATTGGCGGTGGTGGTGGATCCGCATCTATTGAAGATTATGAACCTGGTAAGGTGTACAAGAGAAACACTTTACTGGTTGATCGTAATACGGAGACTGTATATCGTTCTCTTGCGGAACCGAGCTACACATCAGTATCTGTCGAAACTGATCTCCAGAATCGTAACCTCAAACTTGTTGGTTTCGAATCTCAGATTGTTTCGTTCGATCACAATCCGTCTCAGAGCGAAATCGACACGCTGCCTGATGAGTCGTTTGTTGCAGTTTATTCTTCTATGGATAAACCGTATAATCCTGACATCATTACGCCGACATCAAACAACAATCCCTAATTATGTGAGGTGAATTATTTTGAGCACGTTATACGGATATAACGATTCTTTGTGGAAAGAAATACACCGATTCACATACACCGGAGCACCAGAGAAATTCACCTTACAACCTGGAACATATCTTTTCCAGTGTCATGGTGCTCATGGTGGACAAAATTTTCCAACATATTCCAGTGTAAAACATTCATACCAATATGGCGGTCTTTCAATGGGTATACTAACTCTAGATGAAGAGACTGATTTCTATGCCGTTGTTGGTGGTGATGGAACCGATGGTTCTACATCAAAAGTTGGTAATGGTGGATATAATGGCGGTGGATATGGCGGATTCAGTTATAGCACAAGCTATTGTTGTGGTAGCGGTGGTGGTGGCGCAACCGATATTCGGTTGAATGTTCCGGAAGACTTTGAACCGGAAGAACCTATTCCAACACCAGGAATCCCTGGGTGGTTTAAAGAATATGAATATATATCAAACAGCGCGTCTAGACAAGGTTATTTCGATACAGGATATATTGCCAAAGAAAACACTGTGATTGAAGTCAAAGTTTCGACTACTGGTGCACTCTATGACGGTTTTGTATTTGGTGCCAGAAATGGTGCTTCTAATAGAGAATTCTGTTTAACTATGGATGAAGGTCCAAATTCTGGCTTACCAGAAATGCCATCATACATTCATGGTCAATATATGTCATATGGATGGTCGGCTGGATTGGATGCGAATCCTCAGACAATATTTTCAGTCGGCAATCTGTCTGATGCACATGTATACAGAATGTCGAAAGACGGCGTTTGGGTTGATGGCGAACGCAAACAAACAATTCCATCACAAACATACAATGCACCAACCCGACCAATCTTTCTGTTCGGATGTAATAATGATGGAAGCTTTGGAAAACAGTTCCAAGGTACTATGTACTACTGTAAAATCTGGGAAGGTGACACATTAGTCCATCATTATGTGCCAGGAATTAATATGCCTAGTGGTGTCAATTGTCTATATGATCTGTGTACTGGTAATTTATTACATCCTTCAGATAGTAGTAAATTTACAGTTGGACCATCTCCAATTGAGGACACTCGGATACACAAATCATTACTCACCCGAATTATGGTTGCTGGCGGTGGTGGCGGTGGATCAACGATGCAAAATGTAACAGCCATCGATAACTCTTTCAACTGTGCAGTTGGTGGTGGTATTGTCGGAGGAGCGATCCAAGTAAATAAATCTTTAGCTGACAATGGTAAGTATGCTTCACAGACAAACGGTTACTCGTTTGGAATCGGTCAAACACCAGCAAAATCAGTAATAGTTGGAAATGGTGATGCCGAGGGACATGGAGGAGGTGGCGGTGGCTGGTACGGCGGTTGGGCTTGCACAACCTATCGTGGCGACTATACTTCCGGAAATGGCGGTGGTGGTTCTGGATACGTTTTAACACAGTCATCATATAA
Organism: uncultured Bacteroidales bacterium; assembly: GCA_946405045.1. Lineage (GTDB taxonomy): Bacteria > Bacteroidota > Bacteroidia > Bacteroidales > Paludibacteraceae > UBA1723. The sequence continues at coordinate 20,357 of CAMJFV010000002.1, forward strand.
ACCTGAAGGATATGAAGTTCCAGAAAAGTTTTACATGAGAGACTGGTATATGAAAGCCGGTGCTGCTGAAACCGCGTGTGTCATTATCAGTCAGCTGACTGCAGATGTTGTCGCGGGTGATGTGATCAAATATTACCCAGTCGGAAAAGGCTGCCGCACATCGTTACCAGCTGGAACCTATATATTCAAATGCTGGGGTGCAGATGGTGGAGTTCGATACTCCAGATCATCTGATGGTGCATATGAGTGTGGTGGTTATTCACAGGGAACATATGTAACACCCAATGGCTTCAATGCGTATATTCACGTCGGTGGATCTGGTATGAATGATTCACAAATCTCATCCGAATTTGTTCAACAGCTTTGTCCTGATCTCAGATACAACGGCGGTGGTGCTCCCGCAGAATACGGCATCAAGATGACTGGACACTCCGGTGGAGGTGCAACGGATATCAGAATCAATTTTGATTCGTTGTATGCTAGAGTCATTGTTGCTGGTGGTGCAGGTGGTTGTAGTTATGATGGATATGAAGCTGGTAACGGCGGTGGTGAAGTCGGTGGTTCACCAAAATCTGGAGGCGGCGCATGCCCAGGTCCAGGAACGCAAACGTCATCGCCAATATCATTAGATTATCCCGCAATCAATGGTGGATTCGGTTACGGCGGAAATGCTGGATACAGAAGCGCATCATACGTCGGCGGTGCTGGTGGTGGAGGATGGTATGGTGGATCCGGAACAATGCCCACACAAAACTCGAACAATGCCAGAGGCGGTGCTGGTGGATCTGGATTCGTATTGACATCAGCATCGATCGAAAATGTACCACAAGACTATCTGTTGGATGAAACACATTGTTTATCAGAAGCCACAACAACTGTTGGTGGTAACAGATTACCACCCGGATTTTCAAAAGCTGAAATCGAAGTTGTCAAATCGTATCAGCAAAAAGTGTTGTGTCGTGATTCAGATGGTATTAAATATCTGGATCAAAATGATCAAACATGGAAGCTTCTTGAAATACAAGACCTGACAATCGCGACATTCACGGCATATGGTGTTGGAATAATCACATCTGATACGGGTCTTCAGGAAGAATTTGAGATTCTCACATGGGATCCGACAGACTCTGTTACACATATCGACATCAATGTTATTCCAAACAAACAAACCGTTCAGCAGATCACAGTATCATCACTTCCAGTCAAGAAAACATATTTTGATCTGGATTATGATAGAACAAAGTTTGATGTAGATCTGAAAGTTGTAAGGCATCAAGCAGGTCCAAATACTGAACTCATCACAAATGTAATCATTGACAAGCTTGTACCAACAAATGAAGATACGAAGATATACTATGCGAGATATCTGACCAAATAATCGAAGAAAGGAGATGAACGTGCATGAGTGAACATCTATTACCCGTAAAAACAGGTCGTGAATCATTTCCTGTTAAATACAGAAAAATGCACCCGTATAGTTTGGACTGGCGTACAGCTTTGACATGCGAACATAACAAAGGTTTGTACATTGCGGTACAAGCATTGCGTAACGCTAATACAAGTCCGTCGACCGGTACAAACGATGGCAGAATGTATGTGTATTATCAGAATCTGATCACAAATGATTTTGTTGATATGGGTGTTATTACGTGGGAGCAGCTGCAAAGCGTGCAGGTATTGTGGATGCTAGTTGACGACGATTACCTGTATTTCTCAGTAAATAGCGGGTCAACAATCCTGATATACAGTAGACGTGCTTTAGCGATTGTTGGCAAATTCAAATATGACACAAATGCATTTGGTGCATTTGGTAAAATGGTATGGTTCAACAAACATACTATTGTTATGGCACATCAAGCGGGAGTTCTTTTCTTCGATACAATTGCACGAACGTTTCGTTATGTTGGACGACCTGTTGGTGGTAATTTCACATCATCAGATATTTCTGTTGGTGAAAAATTTATCATGATGACATCTGGGTCAAGTTCAGTCAATGCAGTTTTGATGTTCCGGTTATCTGATGAAACCTTTTCAACATTTTCATTACAAACATCAAATGTCGCGATGTGTTGTCATGACGGAATTCGATTTTATATCGGAAATACACAAGCGTTATATGTGTATAACGAATATAGTGAAGAAATGGAATCTATCGTTGCGGCACCATGGACAAATGTCCGGTCTTTGAATTATACAAATAGCACATTCTTTGCGACGACGAAGAATTCTAATCGTGTCTATATTTATGGATTTGATTTCCAATTCGTCATGACAACCAGTCGTCCATCTGACTGGGGATCCACCTATATGGATTATTATATTCTGGATGAAAACAATCAACCGATTCACGTACCATCTGAAAGTGGTATTGTTCCAGAATGGGTGGAGGACACATATTACCAAAAAGAATACACATTACAAGACCACAGGTTTATCAATATGCCATGGTCCGTTGGTGATATGTCAGCATCATATCCACTTGAAGCAACGACATTTGAAGGATTCTTCTTTCTTGCAAAAGAAACACTTTGCAGCATCGACTATTCAGGAAATTCGAAATACAATTTTGGTGAAAAATATGATGTGATTAATCTTGTATTTAACCAAAATACAAAATCACAATTCATCTATGATCCAAGATTTATTGTGTTTACTGAGACATACATGACGATGCGTGATGGAGATATCCGTTATGCGTTTTCAAATTACGATGCTGGTGATGGATTGATGTTGAAGCGTGCAGTTGTCAATAAATCTGATTATAAGCATTTCAACTATGCTGTCATGAAACACGTAGAGAATGGAGGTTGATGAGATGGATATTGCAAAACCGATTGATCCCAAGTTTAAACGGGCTATGCAGTTCGCTCAAAACTTTATGCAAAAACATGGCAAACCGTCGATCTCGAATCTGTATGTGATTCAGAGAGTTGATCTTGACGGAAATGTCATTGATGAAAAATATGGCATGAACCTGATGACAGACTATGGTTTGACGACATTCTTCGGAAACAGTTTACCAGCATTTCCAAAGAACCTGTATGTCGGACAAGGTGGTGGCGGCACAATGTCGTTTGACACTACTACAAATACTCTGATTACGCCATTGACAACAACAGCTGCAACAAATTCTGATACGACGATCTATTATAATTTCCCGATGTATTATGACAACACGTCTGGTATTGTCACAACGGTCTGTCAATATCTAGTATGCTATCTAGATTATAATTTCGATGATTGGTACCAGGACGTATCAATTTATGAATACGGCATCGGTACTGCAAACAATGCTCTCTGGACACATTCATGGGTGTATGATAATTTTGGTGGTCTTGGTATGATTACAAAGAAACCAAACGAACGTCTAGTGTTCACCGTTTATCTTTGTATGTCATACTCCACCAATCTGATCAATTCTGAATGGAATAAAGGTAAACACGTTGTAATTACTTCACCACAACGATTCTTTGCAAATCATATGCGTGAAGATAATTTACAAACATACAAACGTTATAGTGTTTACAAGACCCGCAGTAAAACAAATACCCAAACTGCATTTGATGATACGACAAAGAGTCTTGACATCATCTCGAATCTGGCAGAAATGACAATCATTGCCGGTAACACTGATGAAACTGGTTATGTTGATGGATTCCGTAATATTTCAAACGGAATGGTTTCATTTGAACGAGCGATCATGAATCCAGTGTGTACATTTGATACTGTCATGAAACCGGATACAGCATCTGCAGAAAAACCTGAGGGATTCTCTGATACATTTGGAAAGGCTAACTTTCTACCATTCACGAAACTCGTGTTGTCAAAATCGTACACGTATAATCCTTCAACGAAACTCTATGATCTGGAAGACACGTACACGTATGACCCAAATCGTTGGTATAACGAAAACAGTATGGAACATGCTGCAGCAATTACGATGTACTACAGTTATCATGATACTGCTACGCCGGTTTATGTGTATATTAACATGAAACCGGATGATCCTATTCTACGAGTTGAAGGTAATCTGTTAACTGTGTATGCAACAAACGAATACTGGGATCGGTCAAAATGGGTCTTCATCAGCGATCTATCAACAATTCCGGATACCTGTGATATTTTGGATGGTCAAGGACGCCCATTGAATCCTAGATGCATGAAATATTGGATTACAACATCCAACATCGAAGATTTAAAACCGGTTCGCGCATCACAAAAATTCGCATACACCGACGCAAATGGTGACTTCACCTTCCACCATTATTTTTCAGCAGTACCAAAAGGATTCTTTGATGCGATTAGCTCAAAACAGTATCAATGGTTCATGGTCAACAACGTCATCTATACTTTGTCGGATTCAAAAACAACGACTGTGTCCACAAAGACTGGATATGATCAGATTCAATCATCCACATGTGGACCAACAATTCTGACATTTATATCAAGCTCAAATTCATTCATCATTTCTGATATGACACAATCAACGATATCACCTCAAACAATTCAAAACACCGCAGGTATTTCGAATTTGTGGGCGTGTTATCGAACTGATTCAAAGAATGGTCGAGCGATTGTATCCGATTATGCAAATTCAATTTTGATGAAAATCGATTATCGTGATGGAAGTAATGTTGTCCAGACTGGAATCACAAACTGCCCGATCGGATGCGTAATTATCAATACTGAAAATTATGCAATGATTGATTCATCGAATCCAAAGACAATTCTTGTCAAGAACTTTGATACAGATGCTTCAGTCACATCATTTACTGTGACTGGAAATAATCCAGTATTGTTGTTTGGATACGGAAATCAGTTGTATGTTTCCGACTGCTCAACATACATGATCATGTGTGATATTGACGCTGGTACAATGACAACGTGTGGCGGAAATCTCAATGGTAATTTCAGTGGAACGAATCGTTCATTACTTCGTGTCGAAGCTTCAACTGATTTCATGATTCTGTATCGGTACGATCAAAAAGATACCAATACATATGCATATGCATTTGAGCATGATCGTCCACAGTTGTATCGCACACTTGGTTTCAATCCAGGTGATTATCGGTCCAATGCACATATCACATTGCATGAACTGAACAAGACCGAGAATGGCGTAACAACCATTCTGATTATTACAAACAGCTATTGGACATCAGCAACTGGAAATGGTTGTCAGCAACGTTCTTTAGATTTTGGACGTTATATGAAATCTGACAAAACCGACACCAACGGAATGCTCGAATTCAGCCGTACTGAAAAACGCCGTTGGATTCCATATGGCGATCATATTATATGTGAACAGGATACATTTCCAATCGCGAATCTAATTCCACACAGAATCGTTGGAACAACAGACACTGTTTCGACAATCGATAACATAAAGAATATTCGTGACAAACGTTGGACAACAACGGTTTCGAATATTTCTGAATGGCAAGGTAAACCGCCAGGAAATCAAATGTAATGGTGGTGAAAACGTATGTCAGATTTCCATAAATCAAAAGAAGTATACCGATATACACCAACAGCGAACGGGGACAAGTTAGTCCCCGTTCGTGGTTTGTATGTGTCCGGTTTACACAAAGAACCGTGGTATATTGATCATGCGGTCACAGTTACGGGTTTTACATCAAATGACGGTACAATTGTTCATTACACAAATAAGAGAGCATCATTACAGCCAGATCATCTGATGAATATGACAAATGTATCTTCTAGCGATGTCACATTGGCTGTATATTCTTCGAAATCCGCAAAATTACAGCCAGATCATCTGATGAACTTTATCGATGTTAGTACAAATACGGCATCGGTATATTCATATACCAGTAAAAGAGAATATCTTCAACCTGATCATCTAATGAACTTTATTGATGTCGGTGTTACAGGTGTTTCATTTACACGTTATAATACAAATCGGCAACCGCAAAATCCGCAACCGACAATTGTGATGACACAATTCACTTCGACCGCGGGAACAATATCAGCTCAATAAGGAGTGATAAAATGAATCACGCACAGCAACTTGATAATTTTCCGGAAAGCCTTAACGCGTTCTGTGAAAAATATAATCGTAAAAGATATAGTGGTCGTGCTCCCGCAGGAGCACATAACATATATCATTTACAAATTATCGATGCTGATGGAAACGTTACATCAGAACGATTCGCAATGAATCTTTTGACAAATGATGGCTTTAACAGATTATCCGATTCAAATACAAATGACTATGGCGCGTATGTTCGTCTCTGGATTGGTAAAACCCCTGCTGGTCAAACATTACCAGACCCAAAATTTACTGATACAACTTTGACATCACGAATTACAACAATACGAGCCGTTGATTATAATAATCAATCAAGAGGTTATGTATATAGAAGCTGGGACAGCCGAACCATGGCTGCAATGCAGTTTGATCGCGAATCCGGTTTAATTTATCAACGTTCAACAATCGGCACTTTTATGTATGATTACAATCCTTCTGGATTTCCAGATTCTGTTGATATTTCAGAAGTGGGATTGACTTTTTATATGAATGATTCCGACTGGGATGTCGAAACCCATCCGTTGTCAACAAAAGCAATTGTAGTTGACGCAAATGGAGACCCCGCACCGATCACAAAAAACAAGGATCAACGTTTGATCATCACAGTTTATTTCAGTGCAGGTATCTATGCAAGCGCGATAAATGACCTGTGGTCAAAGGGGATTTACATGGTCATTTGTCCGGCAATATTAATATGGTCTGCATTGATAAGAGGCACAATATACGGTGTGTATTCAAACTATTATCAAGGAAATTGTCAAATACCCAATTTTTATACTAGCAAGATCAGTGATGTTAATTCTTATACTGGAATGAAACAACGGTTTTATGATGCTGGATACATGGGAAAGTATTGTGTCAATGAAAAAACAAATTCGGACGGAAGTCTTTTGAAGAAGCGAACTCATTCAATATCATCCGTTTTATTCGAGAATCGACATGAATATGTTGATGGTATATGGATATGGGACGATAATTGGCGCTTTTCAATATTAGATGATCACGATAAACTGGAAACACCTGAAGAACTTGTTTCGACTAAAGTATATACAAATTCAGCAACTGATATGAGTTTGTCAAGAACTTTCGCTTTACCACATCAAGATCTCGTAGACCCCAACTACTCTTCTTCTGATGATCAAACTAACGGACAAGTTCGTTATTTAGTACCAAGATCCACATACACTCATTATGGTGAATTACCTGTTGTCGACTTTAACATGACCTCATCATATATGTATAATCATGTGACAAAGGATTGGGACATCCCGGATAATTTCGTCAATGCGCCGAATGCATGGTACGGGAATTCATTCATTGTTATGACAGGCGCATATCTGACAGATCATAACAATGTGAACAGATGGTGTTCTGTTTTTATAAATTCACACACAGACATCCCCATCACTGCAATTTCTGTATCTGTGTCCAACGTAAGAATCGTCGCAACCGATGCATATTGGGATCCGTCACAGTGGCATGAAATATCAGATATCAAACATATTTCAAGTGACGACAACGGGTTCAATTGCCAAACAGCAAGATACTATATCGACATAACTGATAAAGCTCGTTATATGATCCCAACTCGAAATCAGACATATCATAGATACATCCCGGAACATGAAGCAAGAACCATTAATATTCCTCCGAATAAGAACAACGGTGATTTTTACGATAGATACATTTTCGATTTATATGGCAATCCTGGCCATAAGGTGTTTGCGTCTGACAAAAACAATTGGATTGCAGGACGTGATTATGTTGTATATCCGGATTTAACTGATACAACCGGCGCAAGCGACAAATCTATATTTCTATGTGATTGTATAAATGACGACTATAATCAAATAAACGACACAAAATTTTATGGTAATCCGATATATAGATTTGCAACAGATGATTTTATCGTCATTATGCATTATGCGAATAATAAATACGGCACCGACGGTCAATATCGAAGACAACATCAGCGTTTCAAAGTGTTCAGATTATACGATAATTGGAATGATACAGTTGATGATCCTTCCAATCCAACTGGTATAAAAGATGTATATGAGATGGAATTCCCTGTTCGAGCCGATACATCAAAGAACATCATTGATCGAGTATGGTTAACATGGAGCAGTAAAGGTTATCTCGTTGCGTCTGATACCAACGGTGACAAATCTTCATATTGCTTGAATCTGTATGGCGGCCAAGATGGTTATACACCAGAAGTATTTAAGATACCGAACGCGATATGGGGTTATGTTATTGACAGAACTTCTCTTGTCGTGTATCAACATCAAGATGACAATCAAACTATGTCGATTTATGATCTTGAAACAAGAGCCGTTATCGACACCTTCACGATTCCAGATGGATATACGAAATCTGCTCGGGTCACAGCCGGATTTGGTGATTATATATATTTTACAGTCACCGAAACAAGCAGCGGTAGCTTATCAACATTTGTTTATTTGATGAATGAACATCGACTTGTTCATATGCCAGACTGGGACGATATTGCGTTACATACATCACCACAGTACACAATGACATGTCAAAACGTAGACGGCGCATATGAACCAAATGGTGGAAGTACGATACTTGCATTTGATGACTTTATGATCACGTCTACGTCACGTGCTCTAGGTGATTATAATTACACATACACGTATGTATATACAAGCAAAAATCCAACAACTCCTAAAAATCTGGCCGGTAATTATATAACATCTTCTGAAATGCGAGGTCTTAAAGGATCTACCTCAGAAAATCAACTGAGTGTATTGGCGACATGTCGAGATTCAATTGTATTAACGCCGGATGGAAAACATTTGTTATGGTTGACAGCAAACAAATATAAAGATCAAGGTTTACCGTATTGGAATAACAGATCAGTCCCAAGACATGCGTCATTAAACTATTTTGTTATTGATATGGGGTATTTGCTTGATGGTAACACTATATCGGATGTACCCGAACATCAAGCTGCATATTGGTGCGGAGAAACTGGCAGCAGCTATGGCTGGCACTCCGCGAAATCAGGTGGTATAGCATATTGGCACAACGGCATTGTGACAACCAATAGTACTGGAGTGATGAACTGGTTTCCTTTGGAAGGCTGGTTAGCTCATAAGGTAACTGGTACAACCAGAACAATTCAATCATACAACAACCCACGCAGAATCTCTGGAAAAACCTTCACATATTATCTATCGAACGGAACCGTTGATCCTGGAGTGTGATGTAATATGTCAGATTTCCATAAATCAAAAGAAGTATACCGATATACACCAACAGCGAACGGGGACAAGTTAGTCCCCGTTCGTGGTTTGTATGTGTCCGGTTTACACAAAGAACCGTGGTATATTGATCATGCGGTTACCGTGAATAATTTCACGTCAAACGATGGCACAATTGTTCATTATACCCAACTAAACAAATCCATCTATGATGATTCCGCATTGGCTTTCACCGGACTGACAATCGGTAATATGTCATTTGTAAACTATTATCAAGCTAGCGCTTCAGCATATGATGATTCTGCGTTAGCATTCACTGGGTTTGATATCGGTTTGCCAGAGATGACATCATATGAAACATCAAATGCATCAGTGTATGATGATTCAGTTCTATCGTTTACAGCTTTATCTGTTGAATCATCGCTAACAAGCGTGACATATAAGATCATCAGATCGCCACAGAATCCACAACCTACGATCACGCTGAGACAATTTACGTCAACCGATAGCACGATTTCGGGAAATTAAAGAAGGAGTGATAACATGATTAATGTGCATGATGATGCTGATCTCCAAAAGCTAAATCGTTTTGTGAAAAATATATCTGACAAGAATGACGTTAATGCAAACTATCATAATCTATATTTGATCAAAAAATATGATATGTCAGGTAATGTTGTTGACGAAAAATTTGGAATGAACTTATGGACTGATCATGGTTTATTCCGTGTCAATAATACCGGATCATATGATAAAAACCAATTTTATTTGATATTTGGCACGGGTGATGTGACACCCGATTTCGCTGATATCACGATGACAAATTTGGCATTCAGTGTATATCCAAATATCGCACTATCGATTACCAGATATCCAATGAAATATGATTCTGAAACAGATCTGATATCAGAAGTTTGTAGATTTGGATCTGGAACACTCGATTACAATCTCAGCGGTGTATCATCTGACGTTGAGATTACTCATTTCGGAATCTATACAAATACTGAATCTGGTCAAAAACTTATAGTTCATTCAAAAGTATATAATGCAAATGGTGAAGAGTCTTCGTTCACGAAACATCCAAATGAAAAAGTTGTAATCACTGTGTATCTGAAAGTATGCATGTTATCAAAACTGATAACAGATGCCTACAACAACGGTATCTACGCATCATTTGTCGGATTTCATTCTACATTGTTAACGGTGTATGATTCATCGTATATCCGTATGATGTATGACAATGAGCAAACTTCAGTCGGATCTTATTTTTATGGATATATACCGTCTGGCAGTGATTATAAAGTTCCATTTGGTAACGGCGAAACAGTCGATGCATCGACACATGAACGTACCTCGGTCCGTTCGCGAAAAAGTGGTACCAGCACATTGATTACACAAAATAATCAATATGTATCATCACTTGCGGTGAACTGGTATGGTGGATTGACGCTACATGCGGATGTTAAAATGTCTCAACCTGAAGAAATCACATGTGATTGCGTGTATACTGAAGGAAATCGATCATTTGAGTTCAGACGTCCATTCGGATATCCAGCTCATCGAAACAACGCACAATACAATTTTAATTCGACGGATAGAGTAGATGGTTGTATACCTGTCAATGATTTCATCATTACATCGTCATATATGTGGGATTATTCAACGAAAGATTGGACGATACAAGAACAGTTCAGCAATCCCGATCCCGGAAAATATGTATTTGTACCATTCTTCAAATCTGATAACGATCCAGCTGGTAATGCCGGGTATAGCACATGGCAAAACAGTTCATGGAAAGGTGCTTCCAGTCTTTGGATTAACGATGCCGATGGAGTTGGTGTTAGTGTATATATCAGAACAAACAAGCACACCAATATCCCGATTAAAAAGTTCATCACTGATGGGACGGCCATGACAGTTTATGGAACGAACACATATTGGGATGGATCAACATATGTGAAGATCCCAACATATGCAAGTGATATTCCTACAGAATGCCAGAACTTCAAGTACTATTTATTCACACAAGATATCAGTGCTCGTGCAGAATATGTCTATTCTGATCCAGATGATGTGCCACACATTGTACCAACACGACAGCCATTCGATATTGACATTCCTGAACTGGAAAGTGAATCTAGCAATTTTACTGGAGGGCTTAATCTACTGGCATCAA
>CAMJFV010000003.1 GCA_946405045.1 uncultured Bacteroidales bacterium
GATTTCATGATAATCGGGTCTGACATGCAGTACTTGAACCCGAAATCACATCGTAAGTCGATGTATTTTCCCATTTTATTTTTGTTTTTAATTTGTACTGTTTTGTGCAATCTGATAGACTAAACAAAACTTTTTCAGATGCAAATATATGAAATTTTTCAAAACATCACACCATCTCGACGTAACTGGTAATCAAACCATTGGTAATATATTCTTCTACCGATATCATACGTCTAGCAACGTATCTTTGGAATTTAAATTACTGATGTATTTCCCGACAATTATGAATTACATATCTTCTTTCCACGTCACAGATTTGCATCCCTCAAAAGGATCACCTACAACTGTTGCTCTATTGTAATTACCAATCACAATATTTGAATTATAACAATTCTTAAAGGCACCACTACAAATTCTTGTGCTTCTTACAATTCTTCCATACTCATTTTCTTCTACTGATGTCGGGATTTCCACACTTGTTAAACCAATACAATCCTTAAACGCTTCATCCCCTATTTCCCTTACTGACATTGGGATTTTCAAACTTGTCAACCCGCTACATCCTGAAAATGCTCTCCTACCTATTTTTGTTACTGACGATGGGATTTCTACGCTTGTCATCCAACTACATCCAGAAAACGCTCCATCTCCTATTTCTGTCACCGACGATGGAATTTCCACTGTAAATATACTACAGTCGGAAAATGCTTCATTTCCTATTTCAGTTACCGACGATGGAATTTCCACGCTTGTCAACCTGCTACATCCTTTAAATGCTTTCCAATTTATTCTTGTCACCGACGATGGTATCTTCACGCCTGTCAATCTGCTACATCCTTCAAACGCTTCACTACCTATTTCTGTCACTGACGTTGGGATTTCCACACTTGTTAATCCGCTACAGCCATAAAATGCTTCCTCACCTATTTCTGTCACGGAAGATGGAATTTCCACGCTTCTTAATCCGCTACAGTCTCTAAATGCTCCACTACCTATTTCTGTCACGGAAGATGGAATCTCCACGCTTGTCAATCCGTTACAGCCGGAAAATACTCTCCATCCTATTTCTGTCACCGATGCAGGTATTTCTACACTTGTCAATCCGCTACAACCACCAAATGCATATTCACCTATGTCTGTCACCGACGTTGGGATTTTTACGCTTGTTATACGACTACAACCATAAAACGCATCTTTGCCTATTGAGGTAACTGTACAAAGATATCCACAATAAATTGTTTTTTCTGGGATTATAACTTCTCCTGACCAGAATCTTTCTAGTCCAGCCACTTCTACAGTTTTTGTTCCTGTCAACCTATATTTTAATGAAGATGACGCTTGTTCTCTCTCATCACTGAAATAATACCCGACTGTGGAAAACCACCTCGTACAGAATGGAATAGATAGAACCATCAACGCTATTGCAATCGTTATCTTTATTGTTTTACCCACGTCGCAAATGATTTATTTTTTGCAAAAATAAAAAGATAAGGTTGCAAATCAAAATGATTTTGTCCATTTGGTTTCTCTTTTGAAAACGCTCGTTCTACGCATTCGCAATGAGGTGAAAATTAGATGATATATCAATTAAAATGGCATTATCTATAACCCCTAATGGGGTAAAATGAATGAAATCCATCATCATATTTTCTACCAATATGTAACGCCTGACGGCGTAATTGGGGGTTCAAACCATCTCTGTAAAATATTCCAAACGATGGATTTCCCCATTAATTGCGAATTACGCATTATGAATTATGAATTTATAAGGGCGACCACAAGAGATCGCCCCTACGGTCTAATTATAATTCTACAGATGTATTTCCCGACAATTATGAATTATAAATCAATCCTCACAATACACAAACACTTTCAGCAATGACTTGTTGAATTCCTTCACCTGCTCAAGATAAACTTTGTTGTTGTTGTACCATGAGTCGAACAATGTGGTGTATTCTATTTCTGTGATTCGTCCGCTATCCAATGTCTTTTTTAGCAGCTGCAATGTCTGGTCGAACATATCTTTGTCGTACATGCTCGTCAGTTTCACATACTCCTCCACTCTGTTAAGCTCATTGTTGAGAGAGGCATCCAATTCAGCCGCACGTTGAGAAAGTTCAAGGTTGGAGACGGTGCTCTCTGCCCTCACCAACTGTTTTTTTCCTCTTGCCGAGAAAATTGGAATGGATGAGCCTACTACAAATCCATGGGCTGTCTCACCCGACTTCACCATCTTATAACCTGCCGACAGACTCGGATGTGATTCTGCCTTTGCCACCTTCATCTGCTGTGCATTGATTTCAGCCTCAACAGCTATAAGTTCTTCCATAATCGTGCTCTTTCTGCTGCAGTCTTTCAGATTCTGCGGATACTCACGATCGTTGACTCTAAGGGATGTGTTGTTGCCTGCCAACGCATTCAGCTGAAGAGTGTTTTCACTAAGTGAGCGACGTGTTTCGCTATAGTTGGAAAAAGCTGTTATCATACCTATCTGCCCCTCGTTGACTTCAAGGATGTTATATTTTCCCTCTTCCATTCCACGTTTGAGTTTCTCATAGTTGACGCGGGACATCTCATAACGTATGGAATCCATCTCCAAAATTTGGTTGAGATATATGATCTCAGCACAAATCTCATAAGCCGATGCGATCACCTCTTTACGTGTTAGCTCATATTCAAGTGAATCACGCTTATAGGCAAGTTTTTCCGCCTTCTTCATTCTGGCGTATTTTGTAGGGAACGCAAATTCCTGGCTCACCACAAGTTCCATATCATTGGCACTTCCTGGTGATAACAACAGATATTCGACTGACGGATCTTCAAGATTACGCTCAGTTCGCATTGAATATTGATTGCTCTCAATTTTTGCTCTGGCAATCTGAATCTGAGGATTATAATTGTCGAGTGCCACAACTATCTCTTTGAAAGGCATTTCCTTAGCAAAAAGAGATGCTACAACAAAAGAAAAAACGGTTACAAAAAAAGATCTCATTGTTTTAGTTTTTGATACTTAAAATTGGGTATTTGTTACGACTGCAAAAGTATTGCGGTATTTTAACATACCAAATACCTAAAAATGATGATTAAGGAGCGACATTGGATATTTGCTGAAAATGCATTCACATATATAAAAAGTTTTCATTACGAATGGAAACTTTTTATTTTAGTCTATATACGTGTTGTCCAAATACGCTTTTTTTGCTCGTCCTTTGGGTTCGCAGTATGTGAATTAGTTATTTTGATTTCTTCATCCAATGATAAAGAATAGGTATCACCACCAACGACAATATGGTAGATGTGATGAGGCCTCCAAGTATTACCTGTGCCATCGGACATTGTATCTCCGCTCCTGGTTTGTCGCCGGCAATAATCATAGGTATCAATGCTAATGCTGAACTTAATGCTGTCATCAGGATTGGGTTGAGACGGGCTACACTACCCTCTACAATTAGTTTTTGCAACGTCTCCCCCTCTTTTTCACGCTTCTCATATTCCGCGATAAGGAGCATTCCTCCACGTGTGGCTATACCAAAGAGCGAAATGAATCCGATCACCGATGGAATGCTCACAACTCCACCTGTGAAGACAATAGACACGACTCCTCCCACCAATGCAAGTGGCAATGCACTCAATATCAATCCACACGTTTTCCAACTGTCAAACTGTTTTTTCAGAAGAAGCACGATTATTATCAACGAGATCATCAGCGTCGCACTCAATGTACGTGTCGCACGCTGCTGGTTTTCAAACTGTCCGCTATACTCTATCCAGTAGCCTTCAGGTAGCTCCACATTTTCAGACACCCTGCTCTTGATATCATTCACAATGGATTCAAGGTCACGTCCGTTCTGCTGGGCCGACACAATGATCCTGCGGCTTTCATTCTCACGGTTGATTGTAGACGGTGCTGATGTATAGCTGATGTTGCAGACGTATGAGAGCGGAATCATTCCTTTTGCCGACGGAATAAGCATATCTCCAATCTCTCCTGAATGCTTCTTCGACATCAGTTTGATTTCATAGTTTTTGTTTTCCTCTCTCACCATACCAACCTCTTTGGCAGATAGCTTGACAGTTATAAACTCAGCCAACTCTTTCTGAGTGATGCCATACTCTGCGAGCATCTCCCTACGTGGTGTGATTTTCAATTGTGGACGGAAAGTCATCTGTTCTGAGTTGACGTCGGCTATTCCCTCCACTTCCTGCATCTCCTCTTTCACATACCCTGCTATCTGCTCAAGTTTGGGCAGTTCAGCACCAAAAATTTTCACCGCTATTGCCGACTGGCTTCCGGAAAGCATCGCGTCGATACGATGAGATATAGGCTGACCTATCTCTACATTCGCACCTCGGATATGGCTCAATCTGTGTCGCACATCCTCTATCATCTCCTGTTTGCTTCTTTCTCCAAGACGATATGGCACCTCTATTTCCGACACGTTCGTTCCGAGTGCGTGCTCATCTTTCTCCGCACGGCCTGTTTTTCTGCTTACAGTGATCACCTCAGGAACCTCCATCAGCATTTTTTCCGCCTCCAGTCCTATTTCGTTGCTCACATCGAGCGATGTGCCAGGAAGCGTACTGATATTGATTGTAAGCGAACCTTCGTTGAACGGAGGAAGAAAATTGGATCCGAATGTGAACATCGCAATGATCGCTGCGACGAGAGCGACACCCGAAAACGTGAGAATTATTCGTTTGCTGGCAAGTGCCCAATCGAGCAATTTAGCATATCCGTTTTTCAGACGTTGCGACAACCAACTCTCTTTTTGCTCACCATGTTTGCCATCTGTTTTGCCTTTTAACAAATAGCTACACAGCACAGGTGTCAATGTCAACGCCACAACTGTTGAGCTGGCAAGTGCCACAATAAACGCGATACCTAACGGAATAAGCATCTTCCCCTCCATTCCTGAAAGGAAAAACAGTGGCAGAAAACTTGCTATTATGATCAATGTGGAATTGAGAATAGGTATACGCACTTCACTCGACGCCTCCTCTATCACACTGATTATGGATCTCTTTTTTCCGTCGACATCAGGCATATTTATCCGCCTCCACACATTTTCAACGTCCACTATGGCATCATCCACAAGTGACCCGATAGCAATGGCTATACCTCCAAGACTCATCGTGTTGATTCCAAGATTCATAAGTTTCAACACCAGAATGGAAGTCAGCACGGAGATTGGCAATGTGATCAAAGAAATCGCTGTTGTGCGGAAATTGGCAAGAAAAAGAATCAATACAATCGCCACAAAAAAGATGCCTTCATAAAGTGAACTCTTCACATTATCTATGGCCCTGTTGATGAAATCCGAACTGCGGAAAATGTTTGTCTGCACCTTCACATCAGCTGGCAGAGAAAGTTTGGAAATCTCCAACGTCTTCTCAATCTCTTCAGTCAGATCAAGAGTTGACGCTCCCGGTTGTTTGGTGATAGTCAACAGCACCGCATCACTACCCTTAATTGATGCCCTTCCTATACGAGGAAAACGTGACGCTATCTGTATTTCAGCAATATCGGCAAGAGTGACGGAATAGTTTCCACGCTTTGCAATGAATGCCGTACCAAGCATGGCCGTGTCACGCGTCGCACAAACACATCTCACAGCGTATTCTGTGCCATGACGAGTGGTCAGACCACCATTCACATTCTGGTTGATACCATCTATTGCCTCAGTCACTTCAGCAATGGATATTCCGTAGTGCTGCATCTTCAGTTCATCAAGCACAATCTGGTATTCCTTCACATCTCCACCTATCACAGTGACACCAGCCACACCAGAAATAGACATCAAACGCGGACGGAGTTCAAAATCCGCTGCCGTACGTAAATCCATCAACGATGTGGAATCAGCCTGAAGACCAACAATAAAGATCTCTCCCATGATCGACGACTGGGGAGCCATCACAGGCTGTCCGACCTCAGCAGGAAGATTCGACGTCAACTCAGGAAGTTTTTCCGAAATTGTCTGACGTGCCACAAGGACATCAGTATCCCAATCGAACTCAGCCCACACAATAGAAAGACCATCAGTGGATGTGCTTCTTATACGTCTGATTCCACTTGCTCCCGAAAGAGACGACTCTATAGGATAAGATACCAAAGCCTCAACATCCTCAGTGTTCATAGCTCCGCATTCCGTCATCACAACGACAGTAGGAGCATTCAAATCAGGAAAAATATCTATCTCTGCTTCATGGGCGGAATATAGTCCGTAGACAGTCAGAGCCACTGCACAGATTATGACAAATATTCTGTGAGTCAGTGATGAATGTATGATTTTTTCTAACATATCAGTCTGTTTTTAGTGGTTGTGAGTATGTGCTGGAATAGCGTTGGAAGAGGCTGCAAGATGTAGACGTGCGACGTCGGATACAGCTACAATATCACCCTTATGCAGACCATCTATTATCTCCGTACGTTCTCCATCCGTCTCACCAAGAGTGACAAACTGTTTTTTGAATGCGTCTTCATGCTTTTTCACAAACACCTGGGCAACTCCTTGATCTTCCGCAATAGCACAGTTTGGAACAGTGATCACATTCTTTTTCTCTTTCGTCACCACATAACACTCCACACTTGTGCCCGACATGACATTGCTGATATTCTTGAACTCGAAAAGCAAAGGAATATAATAACCGCCATCCGATGTTGTGATTGCCTGACTCACCTGTCTGCCTTCCATCTTATCAAGAGCAAACACTTCCGGAGCGTATGCTGTGCGGAATTTTACTGTCTTGATGCTCGACGCACTCTTCTGATAACGTTGAGGCAGTTTCACCTGAAGCATCAGTTTATCATTTTGAGAGACGACTGCAAGTTGTTCACCAGCGTTGACAAACTCACCGTCTGAAACATTTATGCTTTTTACAAAACCAGATATCTGGCTTTTCGACATAGCCTTTCCGTAGGATATTTTTGATGCAAGATTAGCATGTTTGACCTTTGCCTGCTCATAACGTTCTTTACATTCATTGAGCTCCTTCTTCGACACTATCTTCTCCTCACTCAACTTGAGATCTCGTTCATATTCCTTGCGAGCCGCTTCAAGTTCTATAGTGGCTTTCTCCACCAGATCACTCTCCTCTCCAACATTCGTACTGATATTGAAAAGCACCTGACCTTCCTGCACTTTTCCTCCAATCGTCACACCTGATGCGATAGACACAATACCTGAAAATGGAGCCACCACAGAAGCCTCACCTTTGGTAGTTGGGAGAATTTCTCCCGTCGCCACAATGACATGAGAAAACTCAGAAAACGCTGCTGTCTCTGTAGATATTTTCTTTATTTCAGCAGCCGACAAATGCACTTCACCCTCATGTTTCTTGTGACCTTCCTCATCACTGTTATGGAAGTCCTCATTATGCGAATGTCCATTTGCAATATTCCTTTCATTATCTTCGCACTTATTTTCATAATGTTCATCATGGTCATGTTTGTCTTCCTCATCATGATGATGTTCATACTCTGAATGTTCGTGACCGTCGTCATGTGAATGACCCGCATGACTGTGATTATTACATCCAACCAATACAGCTGACAACAATAGAGAGATTGTTAGATAAACAGATTTACGCATGGTGAAAAATTTTTAGTTTATGCAAAAATAGACTAAAGTTTATGCAACCCAGTTGCAAATCAATTACATTGTGATACCCATTTATGATGATATAGTAAGATCAATTTCCAATTTCACAGATGTATTTCAAACAATTACGAATTAAATCCAATCGTAGAACGATTATTAGAAAGTTGTTTCAAATAGCCAAAAAATTTATATGAATCTGACAAATGTTGTGATAAACACAAATTATAGTATACACCCTTTGTTATCTTCAACAATTATACAGTATAAATATTGATTAATTGAAACAAATTATGTTTTTTATCTATTATGAATAAAAATATAAAATACAAATCGAATAAAACTAAATATTTCGTTAATTTTGCAGAAGATTAATAATATCGATATGGATTCTGTAAAAATTGGAGATTTGTCATTAAGAGTACCTATCATTCAAGGAGGAATGGGAGTAGGTATTTCTCTTTCTGGCTTGGCATCAGCAGTTGCCAATGAAGGTGGAGTAGGAGTTATTTCAAGCGCTGGGCTTGGATTAATTTACAATAACTTTTCCAACAACTACATGAAAGCAAGCATTTATGGTTTGCAGGAGGAAATACGTAAAGCAAGAGAAAAATCAAATGGTATAATTGGTGTCAACGTGATGGTAGCTATGTCTAATTTCGCCGACATGGTGAAGACAGCTATTCAGGAGAAGGCTGACATTATTTTCTCTGGTGCTGGTCTGCCACTTAATATGCCATCTTTCCTAACAGAAGGCAGCAAAACAAAGTTGGTTCCTATCGTATCTTCTGCACGTGCTGCTAAGATCATTTGTTCAAAATGGAAAAGTTTGTACAACTACCTTCCAGACGCTATCGTTGTTGAGGGACCAAAAGCTGGTGGTCATCTTGGTTACAAGGAAGATCAAATCTTCGACGAAGCTTTCTCACTAGAGAAAACTGTTCCTGAGGTAGTATCAGTCGCTAAAGAGTATATTGAAGAGAAAAATATTCCAGTGTTTGCGGGAGGTGGTATCTACACAGGTGAGGATATGGCACGTATCATGAACTGTGGAGCATCTGGTGTACAGATGGGAACACGCTTCGTGACTACAGAAGAGTGTGACGCCTCAATGGAATTTAAAGAGTCGTATATCAAGGCAGACGAAAAGGATATTGAGATTATCAAGAGTCCTGTTGGTATGCCAGGACGTGCTATTCACAACGACTTTATCGCACGTGTTAAGGATGGTGAGACTCAGCCAAAGAAATGTCTTTGCCACTGTATTAAGACATGTGATGTGAAAAACAGTCCTTATTGCATCGTCGCCGCTCTTTACAACGCTTTCCGTGGTGATCTTAACCATGGTTACGCATTCTGCGGTTCAAACGCTTTCAGAGCTAATAAGATTGAAAAAGTAAAAGAAATCTTCAATAGCATCAAGGAAGAATTCAACAACTATCAGAAAAAAGTTGTTGGATAATATGTGAAATTTACATTATCTATTGAGACGTAGCTATATGCTGCGTCTCTTTTTATATGTTACTTTACATTCTTAAATAGACATAAAATCAGATGATAATAATGAGATAAATATTCTTACGTTTCTCACTTATCATCATACACTTACTCTGTCTTTTTCTTAATCACAACCATTTATAAAAACAGAGTTTTTTGTTTGGAGAGATGTCTCTCCTTATATAATTTTGCACATTGAAAATTTATGTATGTGTCACTAATATGAAAAACTTATTTTATTCTTTTTTTGTTCTGATAATCACAAATGGAACGAATTGTTTTGCACAAACAGTCAGTGGTAATAAAGATGGACATGATTACGTTGATTTAGGATTGCCAAGCGGCAGACTTTGGGCTACTTGTAATGTAGGTGCAACTAAACCCATCGAATATGGCGACTATTTTGCATGGGGAGAAACAGAACCTAAGAAAGAGTACTCTTGGAACAATTACAAATGGGGTAAAGATGATGGTCAATTCATGACAAAATACTGCACAAAAGATTCCGAAGGTAAATTTGACAACAAGAAAGAATTAGAAAAAATTGACGACGCTGCTTATATCAATTGGGGTGGTGCATGGCGTACTCCAACAATCAAAGATGAAGAGGAATTGTTAGATGGTTGTGTCTGGGAATGGACAAACAACTATGATGGAACTGGTGTTGCAGGTCGTGTTGGCTATTCTAAAGCAAATAGCAATATCATTTTCTTGCCTGCGGCTGGTTCTGTTTCCGGTGAAGAAAATAACACTGCAGGCAGTGAAGGTTTTTATTGGTCTTCTTCACTATTCAAAAATACAATGAACGGATCTTATTTTCTTTGTTTCGCTAACTATTATATCGACTGGAGAGGCAACAAACGCTTCGCTGGTAAAAGTGTTCGTGCAGTGATAAATGAGGATGTTGCATCTTCTAAAATGAAGAAAAAAAGTAAATAGTATTTTCTTTACACTTTCTGATTTTCACCAATGTCATCATTTCTAAACTTAGACAATATTCAACGTTCCAACTCCATTGAATATCATCCTCTTCTTCCATTCCTTCCTGAAAACACAAAAATTCTGTTTTTAGGAAGTTTTCCGCCTCAACGCAAACGTTGGTGTATGGATTTCTTCTATCCAAATTTCATCAACGATCATTGGAGAATAATGGGATTGATATTCTTTGGAGATAAAAATCATTTTGTGGATGTTAAGGAAAAAAGTTTCATTCTTGACCTGATTGTTGAATTTCTGCAAGAAAAAGGTATAGGTTATTACGACACAGCTGAAGCAGTTAAACGTTTGAAAGATAACGCATCCGATAAGTTTCTGGAGATAGTTGAATATACTGATATCAATGCAATATTGGATAATATTCCTGATTGTAGGGTAGTGGTGACGACGGGAGAGAAGGCCACTGAGAATATTGTGAAGCAATTATCACTTTCTGAAATTCCGACGGTAGGAAATTATATCACGTTGCGAAATGATATTCTATTATACCGTTTGCCATCATCATCACGTGCTTATCCATTGAGTTTGGATAAAAAAGCCGAAGCTTACAGGAAGATGTTTGAGAAAGTAGGAATACTATAGATTTAAGATGGAGATTGTTCCGATCTTAACATTCTTTTTTCTCTCTGGTTTTCTTTTTGAATATGATTTCTATTGCAAGCAGGTTTAAAACCTGCCACTACGACCATGGAATTGATTAAATTTTTGACATCCGCTAAAACATGTGTTCTTCGTCAAATTCACTTATATTTAACACTTCACATTTTCTATCTCACTCTTCTCCACATACCACAAATATCCTTCTACATTATTGTAGCCCATCTTCTTTATCAGATCAGCATATTCCTTGACCTGATTTTTATACTTTTTGTTTTCCTCTCCAAATTTATAGTCGATGATGATGACTTTGTCGTTGACCATCACTATTCTGTCTGGACGTTTATTTTCAATGCTTATCTTGCCCTCAGCATCTTTTTTCTTCATCAATATTGCTCGTTCGTTGATGATTTTCGCCGTTTTATCAAACCATTCTGACGGTACACTCTCAATTTTTTCTTTTATTGCAGACGTGTAATATTCCATCTCATCCTTTGATATGATTCCCGCATACACTTGCTTCTTCACTGCTTTTTCCACATCGTCAACAGAATGAATATCGGAAAACAATGCGTGCATCACTTTTCCTTTCTCCATAAACTCATTCGTCGCTGGTTCAACTCTTGAATCATAGTTTTCCGTATCTTTCAGGAATCTCTTGCTCATGTCTGACTGGCGGAACTGTATTGCTGATGGTTTATCACCGTCGCTCACTATCCTATAATTCACATAATCCAAATTTTCTTTTTCTGCCTCCTTTTTCAACTCATTTTCTGTCGTTTTGTCTTTGTCTTTTGGATTACTAAGTTCTCCATACTCAAACGTTAGTTCTTCCTCATTCCAATTTTCAGCCAACAGTTTTGTGACGTCGTCACTCATCAGATTAGATTTGTTAGTAAATATCTTCGACAAAAGAGAGTTTACCTTTTTTGCACCGTCGACATCACTCTTTGATGGTTCTGGTGAATAAACTATCAAATTAGCCTCCGCACGGGTGAATGCCACATAAAGAAGATTGATATTGTCAATCCACATCTGTGCCTTCTCTCTTTCATAATCTTCCTTGAAAATAGTGTTTTTCAGATTCTTACTGTAGTTGATAGGAAGCAATGGAATATCATTGTATGGCTCTTTGTTTGCCTCACACCAAAGAATATTGTCATTTTTTGTGTTCTCAATCTCCCAGTCAGCAAACGGAATAATCACCGTCTTAAACTCCAATCCTTTCGATTTGTGGATCGTAAGCACACGTATTCCATTGCTCTCATTGCTCGACGACAATGTAGCTCCACATAGTTTTTCATTCCAATAACTGATAAACGTGGTTAGATCAGAAGATTTTTTGTTGATGAAAGAGTTTACCTTATCCAAAAACAACTGCATATAGACATCATTGTCTTTTATCTTTCCAAGCTCAAGTATGAAATAAATTTCTTCCATCATCTCATAGAGTGGGAGAGTGGATGTGTCAAACACTTTTTTCTTTACCTCTTCATAATTCTCGTCACTTCCATTATTCAAAGATATATAGTCAAGATATAGACGGTGCTCATACACATCATTGTCTGGATCATTTATCAGACATAACGCATTGATAATTATGTTGACACTCAAAGAATTGTCGAGACGGAATGCTTCACTGGATACAATATTGAACTCATTTTTTGGCAGTTTTCCTTCTTCCTTCATATCCGACAAAAACTTTGCTATTTTTGCCGTCTCATTATTGGTACGCACCAAAATGGCAATATTATTCTCCTCTATACCTATACTCTTCAACTCTTTAATCTGCTCTACCATCACTTCAAGGATTTTGTCATCAGAATTTTCATTCTCCTCTTTCCTCACAATCTGATACTTCACATATCCTTCACCTTTGTTTATATACTTCTGACCAGACTCCTCGTAGATATTCTGTATCTGTTCGCCGATTGCAGCGTCGCCACTAGGAATAAAAGAAATACAACTTTTGAAAATTGCGTTGTTGAACTTTATCACATTGTTGAAACTTCTGTAATTGGTGTCCATCGACACATTGCCTGGATAAAGTTCACTATAATTCTTTACATTCTCAATGATACTATAATCTCCGTTTCGCCAACGATAAATTGACTGTTTTGGATCTCCCACAATAAGATTTGAACCACCATTTGCCACAGAATCCGACAACAACGGTACAAAATTTTTCCATTGAATTTTGGATGTATCCTGAAACTCATCTATCATGATATGACGCAAAGTTGTGCCTATCTTTTCATAGATAAATGGAGCTGTGCTTTCATCAATTATCTCATTCAAAAGAATAGCTGTATCCCCTAGCAAAAATTTTCCAGTCATGTCATTGTTGCGACGTACAATGCTCTCTATATCATACAACAATCCTATATTGTTGATATTCTTCAGCACCGTCTCACAAGTTGACATCTCCTCAAGATGATCTGAACGATATTTCTCTGTTTTGTTGAGATGATCATACACCCACGTCGCATCCACATTTGAATTTTTTTTATTTGACTCTATGTTTTCCAATGCTTCCAACGACTTTTTCACATAACTGTTAGGCATATTATCATCCATGTATACTCCATTATTTATTTTCACGAAGTATCCCCACAAACCTTTTGAACCGTAATAGAAATTTTCTGGAACAGCTTTCCATCCATCCATCTTGACGAAAAATTCCTCTGCAAAATTCTTTAATTTGCTTAGATGTCCCTTCAGTATACTATCTATATTTCTTTTATAAGCAGTCAATTTATCGATAGTATATATATCATCTTTTTTCTTTTTTGTTAAGAAATCCTCGTTGAAAATATTGGTGGAGAATTTTTCCACTTTGCTGTTTACTCTCCAGCTTTTTCCATTCTTTATATTCTCCACAGAAAAGTCTGTCAACCATTTCAACAACTGTTTCTTGTCATCCTCATGCAGACTGTTCATCATATCATTTACAGCCTCATGAATAACAGAAGCGTTATCAAGTTCAAGATTGACGATGGCTCCAATCTCAAGTTCATGTACAAGATTACGCAATACACTTTGGAAAAAAGAGTCTATCGTCTCAATTCTGAAATGTGAATAATCATGAATGATCGCAGATATTGCTTCTCCTGCCTTTTCAGAAATTTTTTCCGCATTCCATCCCTGACCAAGTTCTTCTATCAACTTATCTCTATAGCTGTCAGAATCTTTATAACCACGATGCAGACCATAAAGTTCAAACAAAATTCTCTCCTTCATCTCTGCAGTAGCCTTATTTGTAAAAGTCACAGCAAGAATGGATTTAAAGGCATTTTTATCTTTTAAAATAAGTTTTAGATATTCCACAGCCAAACGGAAAGTCTTACCACTTCCTGCCGATGCCTTGTATATTTTAGTTTTTTCTATGTTGTTTTGCATAATTCATCAGTTATTTATGAATGTGGAATATGTTCTTTTCTCTGCAAATTTATAACATTTAGATTATCATAAACCTTTTAACTCTATAAATCATTTTTCTTTAGATTCAATCCACAGCTAAATATGAGGAATATTATAGGCAATACATAGATTTTCCTTAATCAACATTTCCCCATTTCGTTGTTAATAACCCCACCTTTTTCTACCCCATTAATGTCAAGAATCCACGCTAAAAATGTTGAAAACTTCAAGAAAACAAATAATAACTATTGCCATGAAATTGAAAAACTATTTTAAGCCGACCGTCAGCAGATATTTCCAAATTTATTCCACATTTTTTTTTATAAACTTATCAAGATACTTTTTACAAAATTTAGCACTTTAATAACATATATGATTTCAACTTAGCAAAAGTTAAATTATATTTGCATTGTTGTTAATTTTGTTGATAAATTCAGTCTTTAATCAATCATTCAGTAAGTTAGAGATGACGGAATTGTTAATCAACTCTTGATTATAATTGATTACTTTTTCTCTCTCTTTTTATCAACATAACCAACACTCTATTATTGTTATATTTTAGAGATTTTAAACTAGTATTTTCTTATATCAATATATAATATATAATGGAAAAAGAGTTTTTGATTTCTGAAATCAACCGTTTGAAAAAGGAGAAAAATGCCATAATAATGGCACACTATTATCAGGACGGTGACATTCAGGATATAGCAGATTTTGTTGGAGACAGTTTGGCTTTGGCACAATGGGCTGCTAAAACAGATGCGGATATAATAATGCTTTGTGGAGTTCATTTCATGGGTGAGACTGCAAAGATCCTTTCGCCAAATAAGAAGGTGCTTGTTCCAGACATGGCAGCTGGATGTTCCCTTGCTGACAGTTGTCCGGCAGATGAGTTTGAAAAATTCATTAAAGAGCATCCTGGACATAAAGTTATTTCTTACGTCAACACTACAGCAGCTGTTAAAGCTTTGACAGATGTTGTTGTGACAAGTACTAACGCAAAGCAGATTGTGGATAGTTTTCCAAAAGACGAGAAGATCATATTTGGTCCAGACAAGAATTTAGGCAACTATATCAATAGCATCACAGGCAGAAATATGGTGCTTTGGAATGGAGCATGCCACGTGCATGAGAAATTCTCTGTACGTAAAGTGCTTGATTTGAAGAAGGAATACCCAGACGCACAGGTGCTAGTTCATCCAGAGTGTAAAGATGTTATAGTTCGTTTGGCTGACAAAGTTGGTTCAACAGCTGGACTTTTGAAATATGCTATTGCATCTGATTGCAAAAGATTCTTGGTTGCGACAGAGAGCGGTATTCTTCATGAGATGCAGAAATCAGCTCCAGACAAAGTGTTTATTCCTATTCCACCAGAAGATTCAACATGTGCTTGCAACAATTGCAGCTATATGCGTCTTAACACACTTGAGAAGGTTTATGAGGTTTTGAAGAATGAGTCACCTGAAGTTGAAGTGTCAGATGAATTGCGTGAGAAGGCAGTTAAACCTATCTTGAAGATGTTGGAAATAAGTGCAAAACTTGGATTATAATGCAGAATCTTACACTTAAAGATATTCAGCACACCGTAGACGATTGGATCAAGCGTTACGGTGTGCGCTATTTTTCTGAACTTACCAATACTGCCTGTCTAATGGAGGAGGTAGGAGAGTTGGCCCGTCTTATGGCCCGAACTTATGGTGATCAGAGTTTTAAGGATAAAGAGAAGGAGTCTTCCATTGCAGACGAGATGGCAGATATACTTTGGGTTTTGACTTGTTTGGCCAACCAGACAGGTGTGGATTTGAATGAGGCTTTTCATAAAAATATAGAGAAGAAGACGAAACGAGACAAGGATCGTCATATCAACAATGAAAAATTAAAGTAAAAAGATGAATAATATTTTTGAATTGTTTTCCAAGTATTCAATTGGTAAAAACGAGCGTGAGGTTGAAATGGCTGTAGACACTCTTCTACATTCATCATTTGAAAGAAACAATACAAGAGCAATTTACTGCAAACTTCTTGAGAATATCGATCTTACAACTCTCAAATCAACAGATAATAACGATTCTGTCACTGCATTTGTTGATAAGATTAACAATTTCGACTCAAAGTTTGATATATTGCCTTTGCCAGCAGGAATTTGTGTATATCCTGCTTTTGTGCCAACAGTAAAAGAGACATTGTTGGAAGATGTTGATATAGTTGCTGTTGCAGGTGGTTTTCCACATTCTCAAACATTTATGGAGGTTAAGTTGGCAGAAGTTGGATTGGCTATAGCATCAGGAGCAACAGAAATTGATATTGTTTTTCCAGTAGGAAAGTATTTGGCTGGAGAATACGATGATATCTATGATGAGATATCAGAAATCAAGGCATACTGTAAGGATGATGTAAAGTTGAAGGTTATACTTGAGGTATCATTGTTGAAAACTGTTGAAAACATTGAAAAGGCTGCAATCATTTCTATCAATGCTGGAGCTGACTTTATTAAGACAAGCACAGGAAAAGACGGAAGTGTAGCAAATCTTATGGCTGCATACGTTATGTGTGAAGTTATTAACAAGATGGAACCAGAAATAGGCAGAAATGTAGGTTTTAAGGCCGCTGGAGGCATTTCTACGTCTGCAGATGCTGTCAAGTACTATTCGATAGTAGAAAGTGTCTTAGGCGTCGATCATACGGATAAATCACTTTTCAGAATAGGAGCAAGTAGTTTGGCAAACAATCTTCTTTCTGATATAGCAGGAGAGAAAGTTTCTTATTTCTAATTTATAAGTAAAAGACAAAGAAAAAGACGCGAGCAATCGCGTCTTTTTTTATTGATTTAATATTCTCTTACAATTGTATAGTTGAGCAGCATCAGTAATGCTTTTTTTGCTTCTGAATCTGGGATTGAATCCAAACATTTTATTCCTTCCTGTTCAAACTCTTTCATCTTTTTGGAAGCGTATTCTATTCCACCCATTTCAATAGTGAAGTTGATAAGTTGTTCGACCTCTTTGTTTGTTTTGTTTTCTTTTCTTAGAGTGTCGATTATTTCATCTCTTTTTGTACCTGAAATGTTGTTAATAGCGTATATAAGTGGAAGTGTTGCTTTACCTTCACGGATATCATTTCCTACTGGTTTTCCTATCTCTTTTTCTGTTGATAAGTAGTCGAAAATGTCGTCTCTGATTTGAAAACAGATTCCAAAAATTGTTCCGAATTCAACAAGAGAATCTATCATTTGTTGATTATTGCTTACGCTCTTAGCACCTATAAAACAAGCAGTTGAGAATAATACAGCAGTTTTCTTTTTGATAACATTATAGTAAATATCCTCGTTGAATGTTCTGTTTTTTGAGTTGTAAAGTTGGATTAATTCACCGTCTGTTAATTTTTTTCCTACTGTACAAATTGACTTGATTATATCCAAAGAGTCAGTTTGTGATGCAACATTTAATGCTTGTGAAAGAAGATAATCACCAACCAAAACAGACACTTTGTTCTGCCATACATTGTTAATGGATTTCTGACCACGACGTGAATCAGCTTCATCCACAATGTCGTCATGGATGAGGCTTGCTGTATGTAGCATTTCTATTGCTGTCGCTCCGTCGTAGCTTGAATCATTCACGTCTCCAAGACATTTGGCAGCAAGCAGAGCCATGATCGGTCTGATCTGTTTTCCTTTTTTCTGAAGTATGTAATTGTTTACAGCTGACAACAATTCATTGTCTGACGAAAAATATCCGTCAAACTTCTTAGAGAAGATTTCGAACTCCTTTTCTATTGCTTTTTTAGCTGTATCTAATGTTGACATCCGTAATTCAATCAAAAATTTTTTGCGAATTTAATAAATGTAAGTAAGTTTGAGAAATGAATTTAAAAAAATGGATAATAGACTTGTTTTAATTGATGCTTATCCCATCATTTTTGGCTCATATTATGCCTTGATGAATAAGCCTATGAAAAATTCAAAGGGTGAAAACACCTCGATTGTTTATGGATTTGTTAATAAGTTGGAGATGATTCTTAAGGATTATTCTCCTTCACATATTGCTGTTGTTTTTGATTCTGCTGCGAAGACTTTCCGTCATGAGATGTATCCAGAATATAAAGCTCAACGTCAGGCGACTCCTGAAGAGATCCATGCTTCTGTTCCCTTGATTAAGAAAATTGTTGATGCTTACAATATTCCTCAATTTGCAATTGATGGATATGAGGCGGATGATATTGTCGGAACATTAGCCAAACGTGGAGCTGCTGAAGGACTTGAAGTTTTTATGGTTACTCCAGATAAGGATTATGCTCAGCTTGTCGACGATAATATTAAGATGCTTCGTATCACTCATGGAAACGGATTGGAGTTGATGGATAAGAAAATGGTTTGTGAAAAATGGGGAATAGATGATCCTTCTAAAATCATAGACCTTCTCGCTCTTATGGGTGACGCGAGTGATAACATTCCAGGATGTAAAGGTGTTGGAGAAAAAACTGCAGTCAAGTTGTTGCAGGAATTTGGATCAGTAGAATCTGTTATTGAAAATTCTGAATCAATAAAGGGAGCATTGAAGACTAAAGTGCAAGAGAGTACAGAAATGATTAAATTTTCAAAGATTCTTGTGACAATATGTACTGATGTTCCGATTGAGACTCCTATTTCTGATCTTGCTATCAAGGAGAAGAAAGTTGATGAAATGCTGAAAATATTTAATGATCTTGAATTAAAAAGTTTCATCACTAAATATACCCAAAAATCTGCCCCTGTTCAACTCTCTCTATTTGATAATTTCAGTACAATTACACAGACTGAAGAAAAATATTCAAGTCTCAGCGAGTTAACTTCCGTCTCTCACGACTATAAATTGATTGAAAATCAAGAAGATATTAGCAAATTTTTGGCTAAAATTTCTACTCAGGATTTTTTCTGTTTTGACACGGAAACGACGTCAACAGACGTATTTTCTGCTGATTTAGTGGGAATGAGCTTCTGTTGGAAGAAAAATGAGGCATTTTTCGTTCTTTTACCTGAAAATCGTGATGAGGCTCAAAAAATTGTTGATCAGTTCAGACCATTGTTTGAAAATGATAAAATTATCAAGATTGGTCAAAATCTTAAGTTTGACGTGTTGATGCTCAAACAGTATGGGGTAGAGGTAAAAGGTGAATTGTTCGACACAATGATCGCCCATTATCTTATCCAACCAGAGTTGAGACATGGAATGGATGCTTTGGCAGAACAATATCTGAAATATAAAACTGTTACATACGAAGAGCTAACGACAGAGAATGGCAAAAAGAATCTTCCGTTGAGAAGTGTTGACAAGAACAGACTTGCTGATTATGCTGCTGAGGATGCGGACATCACTTTCCAACTTTATGAAATATTCAAGGAAGAGTTAGTGAAGAACAATCTTGATAAGTTGTTTAAAACTATTGAGATGCCTTTGATGCATGTTCTTTGCGAAATGGAAAATGCCGGAGTGACAATTGATGAAAAGAGTTTGAAAGAATCATCTGTTAAGATGACGGCGGAGATGGATAACATTGCAAATGAAATTTATAGTCTTGCTGGTCACTCTTTCAATATATCATCACCTAAACAGGTAGGAGAGGTAATCTATAATGAGTTGAATCTTGTAGAGAAAGTAAAGAAAACCAAAGGTGGACAGATGTCAACAAGTGAAGATGTGTTGATTTCTTTGAAAAGTAAACATCCTATTATAGAGAAGATTCTTGATTACCGAGGAGTTAAAAAATTGTTGAGCACTTATATTGATGCTCTTCCTGAGATTGTTAATTCTCATACAGGCAAAATACATACATCCTTTAATCAGACTGTCACTTCTACAGGAAGATTGAGTTCAAGCAATCCTAATTTGCAGAACATTCCTGTGCGAGATAACATGGGACGAGAAATACGTAGATGTTTCGTAGCCTCTGATGATTGCGTCTTCTTATCAGCGGATTATTCTCAGATTGAATTGAGAGTCATGGCACATGTCTCTGAAGATGAAGGATTGATATCATCGTTTTTATCTGGTTTTGATTTTCATCAGGATACAGCCTCTAAGATTTTCAAGGTTCCGACAGAAGAGGTAACAAAAGAAATGCGTAGCAAAGCGAAGACTGCAAACTTTGGTATACTTTATGGAATATCAGCATTTGGTCTTGCTGAAAGATTGTCAATTTCCAGAGATGAGGCAAAGCAGATGATAGAAAGTTATTTTGAGGCTTTTCCAAAAGTTTATGACTTTCTTGAGAAAACAAAGGAATTTGCACATGAGCATGAATATGTAGAGACATTGTTTGGAAGACGACGTTTTATCCAAGATATAAATTCACGTAATGGATCGTTGAGACAGAATGCTGAAAGAAATGCTATTAATGCTCCTATCCAGGGAACAGCGGCAGACATCATCAAGATGGCAATGATCAATATCCAAAGAGAAATAGAAAGTAGGGGATTAAAGTCAAGAATGATTATCCAGGTACACGACGAATTGAATTTCAACGTACTTAAATCTGAAGAAGATATAATGCGTGAGATAGTAAAGAGTGAGATGGAGAATGTGTTCAAGATGAAAGTACCTCTAAAAGTAGAATTATCTGTTGCATCAAATTGGTTGGATGCTCATTAAAAAAAGACGGGTTTTATCCCGTCTTTTTTATTGTTGGTTTCTTGCTTCCTCAATCAGAGGTTCAGTAGAGTCAATTATATCGAACAGATCTTTTCTGACTTCTGTACGAAGCATCTCTATTCTTGTTTTTCTGAAATTATCTATTCCTTTGAAGATAGGAGTAGAAGCAAGATGGCGACGTGTATGAGTTATACCTTTTCTTTCGTCTCCATCGAACATTTCGATATTTTCATCAATCATCTGTTTAAGAATATTCAGGCAATCATGAGTATTAAGTTTTTCTGATTCTTTACCTTGAATATAATCTTTACACTCTTTGAAAATCCATGGTCTTCCGAAAGTAGCTCTACCTATCATCACAGCGTCAACACCATATTTGTCGAAACATTCTTTTGCTCTTTCTGGAGTAGTGACGTCTCCATTACCGATGATCGGAATATGAATACGTGGATTATTTTTTACTTCACCTATCAGTGTCCAGTCTGCTTCACCTGTATACATTTGGGCACGTGTTCTTCCATGGATTGCCAATGCCTGTGCACCGCAATCTTGAATTTGTTCGGCAAGAGTAGTGATGATAAGATTGTTGCTATCCCAACCTAATCGAGTTTTAACTGTTACAGGAAGTTTCACTGCTTTCACCACTTCACGAGTTATCTCCAAAAGTTTAGGAATATCACGTAGCAAACCAGCCCCACCTCCTTTACCAGCGATTTTTTTTACTGGACAACCGAAGTTTATATCGATGATATCAGGTTTAGCGGCTTCAGCAATTTTAGCAGCTTCCACTATTGTGTCGGTATCTTTTCCGTAGAGTTGGATGACGGTAGGACGTTCACTGTCATCAATTGTCATCTTATCTTCTGTTCGTTGTATGTTTCTGATAAGTGCGTCGGCTGATACAAATTCAGTGTAGACCAAATCGGCACCGAATTTTTTACACATTTTTCTGAATGATATATCTGTAACGTCTTCCATAGGAGCGAGGAAGAGAGGGTATTCAGAAAATTCTATATTGCCTATTTTCATCAGTTGTGCTTTTAGTTATAACTTTGTGCAAAGTTAATTAAAGCATTATGGATTTGAAAAGAACAGATTTTGAAATTATGGCTCCAGTCGGCAGTTATGAAAGTTTAGCTGCTGCCATTCAGGCGGGTGCCAATTCCGTCTATTTTGGTATTGGTAAGTTGAATATGAGATCACATTCAGCCAATAATTTCACTGTCGATGATCTTAAGAATATAGCAAGCATTTGTACAGAGAATGGTTTGAAAAGCTATCTCACTCTTAACACAGTTATGTATGACACAGATCTAACAGATATGCGTTCATATGTTGACGCTGCAAAAGAGAGTGGGGTATCGGCAATCATTGCGTCTGATATGTCTGTTATCCTTTACGCAGTTTCAATAGGAGTTGAAGTTCATTTATCGACACAGTTGAACATTTCTAATATTGAGGCATTGAAATTTTATTCTCAGTTTGCTGATGTTGTTGTATTGGCGAGAGAGTTGAATATGGATCAAGTATCAGAAATTCACAAGCAGATAATAGATCAGAATATATGTGGACCAAAAGGCGACCAAATAAAAATTGAAATGTTCTGTCATGGTGCATTGTGTATGGCAATTTCTGGTAAATGCTATATGAGTTTGCATGAATTGAATAGTTCTGCCAATCGTGGTGCATGTTTCCAGGTTTGTCGTCATTCATACAGATTGTTTGATGATGAGCGTGATATCGAAATCAAGGTTGATGATAAATATTTAATGTCTCCGAAAGATCTAAAAACAATTCACTTCTTGAATAAACTTGTTGATTCAGGAGTAAGAGTCTTTAAGATTGAAGGACGTGCAAGAAGTGCCGAATATGTCAAGACAGTTGTCTCTTGTTATAATGAAGCTTTGAATTCAATCATTGATGGATCATATTCTGAATCAAAAATTGCAGAATGGGATGAACAATTGAAAACAGTATTCAACAGAGGTTTCTGGAATGGCTATTATTTAGGTCAGAGATTAGGAGAATGGAGCAACGTTTATGGATCGGAAGCAACAGAAAGAAAAGTTTACGTTGCAAAAACAATACGCTATTATTCTAATATTGGTGTAGCCGAATTTTTACAAGAAACCAATGCTGGTATCAATAAAGGAGATAAACTTTTAATCATTGGACCAACTACAGGAGTAATCGAAGTTATAGCAGATAAACTTATAGTTGATGATAAAGAAGTTAAATTTGTTCCACGTGGAACAAAATTCACATTAAAGGTTCCATGTAAAGTCCGACCATCAGATAAAGTTTATAAGATGGAACAAGTAAATAAAGAATAAAAAAATAGAGTCACATTAAATATGTGACTCTATTTTTTTGTTCCACGTGGAACACTATCGTAAAACTAAATATAAAGTTGTTCCACGTGGAACGTAAAATCAAAACAATAAAATGAATGTTGAATAAAAAAAGACGCAGGTGGCTACGTCTTTGTAAAGTGAGTTGAATAAGAATCTTCGATGAAAATGATTTAGTTTTTGTGAAGACTGTCGAATAATATTTTTGCTTTAGCTTTTCCAATAACTTTAGCTAACTCTTCTTCGGATTGTTCTTTTATTCTTTTGACGCTCTTGTATGTTTTTATCAGAGTGTCTTTAGTCTTTTCTCCAATACCATTGATATCATCAAGAGCAGAATGAATTTGACTTTTGCTTCGTTTGTTACGATGAAAACTGATAGCAAATCTATGTACTTCATCCTGAATTCCTGCCAAAAAACGAAATAGAGAATGATTAGGTTGTATCTCTACGTGGAGTGGAGGAAAACCATATAGCAATTCTTTTGTGTGATGTTTGTCATCTTTAGCCAAACCTGCGATGGGTATGTATAGATTTAATTTGTCTTCAATCACTTCTCTTACACATTCCATCTGTCCAACACCACCGTCGACAATGATTAAATTAGGTAGTTTTTCTCCTTCATTAATCAATCTGCTGTAACGTCGGTAAACAACCTCTTGCATTGAACCGTAGTCATCTGGTCCTTCAACAGTTTTTATATTGTAAGTGCGATAATCTTTTTTTGATGGCTTTGCATTTTTGTAAACCACACATCCAGCGACTGCATCACTTCCTGAAATGTTGGAGTTATCAAAACATTCAATCTGATGAGGAACTTCTTTGAGTCCAAGTACTTTCTGAAGCTCAGTCAGAAGTTTCATGGCTCGTTGTTCTGGATTGAATTTTTCTGCTTGTTTGACTCTATCAAATCTGTATTGCTTTACATTTTTGATGGATAAATCAAGAAGTTTCTTTTTGTCACCTTTTTGTGGAACTGTAATGGTGACGTTTTCAAGTTCGAAAGAAATAGGGTAGGGTACAATAATTTCTCTTGACATACTCTGAAATTTTTGACGCATTTCCACAATGGCAGATGCCAAAATTTCACTCTCTTCCTCTTCTGTCTGTATTTTATATTCGAATGTGTAAGCTTGAGAAATTGTTCCTTCCATCACTTTCAAGAAATTGATGTAGGCGTTATTATCGTCTATTTCTATTGAGAAGACATCGATGTTGGTTAAAATAGGACTGACAATTGTGTTTTTACTTTTATATTGAGATAGAAGAAGCATTTTTTCTTTCATCTTTTGTGCATCCTCAAATCTCATTTCTTCTGCAGCTTTACCCATTTCACCGAGAATATAGTTTTCTAAAGTGCTCATCTCACCTTTAAGAATGAGCTTGATTTCCTTTATGTTTTCTCTATATTCTTCTTCTGTCTGATAACCTTCACAACATCCTTTGCATTTTTTGATGTGATAGTCCAAGCAAACTTTATATTTTCCGCTTTTGATTGCATCATCAGTCAGTTTATTGTTACAGGTGCGGATTCCATAAATGTTGTGAATCAAATCAAGCACCGTCTTCATTGCTGGAAGATATGTGTATGGACCATAATAAAGAGATCCATCATGAACAAAACGGCGAGTGTAGAAAACACGAGGAAAAGGTTCGTTTTTGATGCAAATCCACGGATATGTTTTATCATCCTTTAGTAGAATGTTGTATCTTGGTTGATGCTTTTTGATCAGACTGTTTTCAAGAAGTAAAGCATCTTGTTCGCTCGGAACAACAATATATTTGATGTCTGCAATTTGTTTTACAAGTGCACGAACCTTATTTGATGTCTGATATTTGTTGAAATATGAAGAGACACGTCTTTTGAGGTTCACAGCTTTGCCTACATAGATGATTTCATCTTCTTTGTTGACATATTGGTAAACTCCTGGACTTTCAGGAAGTGAAAGAACGATTTGTTTTAACTGTGAAATCTCTTTTTCCATCGTGTTTTTAGCTTAAATGCCTATACTTTCAAAGTAGTTGTTAAGTAGGAAATTGTATGCCTCTACAATTTCTTGCATTTTTTGGGTTGCCTCTAATTTACTGTATTCATCGGCTGATTCGTACCTGTCTGGATGATATTTCATTGAAAGTTTTCTCCATTGACGTTTCAATTCTTTCAATGAACAGTTGTAATCCAATTCCATTGTTTTAAAGGCTTTTTTAGTTTTTTCATTCAATGATTCCTCTAAATTTTCCTCATCATTTACAATGTAGCCTCTATACATGGTCCATAAATTTTCTTTGTCGATAGAGTTTATTCTCATGTGTTTCATGATTTTTTCTATCAGATCACGCTCACTTCTGCATATACCTTTTCCGCATGTACTAATACACATGAGCATATTTAGCAGTTGAACTCTATTGCTATACTTGAATGTACGGTTTGCATTTAAACACAGTATATTCACCGACAAATTATCATTATAGAGGTATGTTTTCAGATACTCAAGAGTCTGCTTAGCATATATCGGATTCATCTTACGATCAAGATAATTTTTGACGATTTCAATCTGAGACTTCGTTTTCACTGTGTTGGCTTTCATCATCACTGCACTAAGTCCAGCCACCGTCTTCATTATCTGTTCCCTACGTTGCTCTTTGCGTTTGATTGTGTCTCTTTCAATTTTTACTCTCCTTTTTTCCTTGAATTGCAGAGCAACAACAATGATGAATATTGCGGTTATGAGTGTAGCTATTATCACCATTTTTCTTGAAATTTGAGAGTAAAAAATGAACTGATTTCTAACTTAGAAAGTTAGTGTTAAGCCAAGTAAAAAGTTGAATCCTTGCGATGGATAACCATACCAAACTTCGCTTCTTTGGTTCAAAATATTGTTGAAACGAGCGAATACATCGAGAAAACTCATCAACTTATAGTTTGCACCCAAACTGATGTCGTTGAAGTTTTTAAGGTCGACGGTGGTGTCTTTTCCTAACTTAGCTTTTCTTCCTGCTTCAAGATCATAATTGATGTTGAAACGAAGGAAATCAGTTGGCACATAGCTGACTCCAAGTCCAATTTGTGCTGCAGGAAGCATCCATGCTTCGGCCTGTTTTTCAAGTGACCATTTGTTGTAGCCAATCTTAAATGAAAAATCAACTTTCTCGCGGAAATTATAGTTTACTGCGGCTCCACAGTTGAATTGTCCGACATTTTTATCGTATACTACATCAAATGTGTTTTTCATACCGGTTGAGTCAGACTTGTTGATGTAGAAATACTGGTTGTTAATGATTTTGTATCCTACATGGATATCTGTATTAACGCTTTTGCCAATATTGAGTTTTGTTCCCAAATAGATGTCAAGAGGAATGTATGTATCTTCAGGACGAGCATCTGGTGAAAGGTAGATGTTTTCGTTTGCAAGAGAACGAAGAGTATTCACTTTATAGTCACCAGTTACTCCGGCATAGACATACCAAATATTGTCGATTACACGAACTTGTCCTGTAATATCCGGTGAAAATGCGGTATTCTTTCCTTGATTGATACCAAATGACGCTTTCAAACCAAGATTTAGTCTTCCTACTTCAGAAACGAAACTGTAGTATGGATTAAACTTCAAAACAGTGAAATTTTTGAAGTTTTGTGCATTACTGAAATCAATAGGTCCATCTTCAGGAGTAGAAACAAACACATTATACATCTGGAATTTCAGCGACAAAATAGATTCTTGCATTCTGTAAGAAGCTGCCACATCTGTGAAAATTGTATTTTCAGCAACGTTGAAATGTGTTTTAAGAAGACGCCAGTTAGTTTGCAAGTCATATTTCCACTGTTCTATATAATCTTTTGAACGGAAGCGAAAGTTTAAAGCTGCGGTCAAATGGGAGTTTTTCTGATCATCATTCTTATATTCTGGCTCTTCTTTGTCTTTGTTCTGTTCAGAAAAAGCAATCATGTCACTATTAAGTCCATAGTAGTTGAAACGATTGTATCCAAATTCTCCGAAAGCACTGATTTCACGTATTCTGATGCTTCTTAGGAAAGAAATCCTTGCTTTATTATCGTTGTAAAGACCTTTACTCAAAACATCATTTGAAAGAACGTCATAATTGTCTTTTTTTAGTGTGACGTTACCGAAAGATGAATTGTGTTTCAAATAAAAGTCAAAAAGAGCAATATCACTATTGTAGATAGGAGTATAAAGTTCACCAAGGAAAGATTTGTAGTTTCCTCCACCTAATCTCAAAAAGCCTTCACGGCTAT
>CAMJFV010000004.1 GCA_946405045.1 uncultured Bacteroidales bacterium
TCACTGTCATTAGCTTCGTCTATGACACAATACAACATTCCGTTGGTTGATGAGATTGATGCATATCTGGATTCGTCTATCAGAGATGACTTCATTCTGATGTTGTCAAATATGATGGCATCATTAGGTATGGAACAGATGTTTCTGATATCACATAACCTACAGAAAGATCAGTTGAATCATATCGTGTCCACTGTGGACATGTCCGAGATTATTGCAAATCAGAAGTAAGGATATAGGGGGCTCAGGCCCCCTATATTTCCGATTTTTCTTATTTTCTATCTATATATTATTAATGTGAATAAGGAATAAGGATTAAGCCTTAGCAATAGCTTTGGCAGGTCAAATCCTTGTTCATTTTGTATGCTACCTGATAAGGATAATCACTAGGCTGGTGATATCCGGATAGGTAAATGATAGCCATGTCCCAGTTAAACTTCTGGGTTATCAAAAAGAATATAATGCCCGTAAGGGCAAAGGAGTAAAATACTATGAACGAGACTACGAAAAATGTGTTGATTATTGCGGGTTGTACTGCGGCAGGTATCGCACTCGGTGGCGTGACCTATTTGGCACTCGATCACTTTGGAATCATCAATAAGGATGATTCTAACAACAACGGTCTGGTTGCCGATGACGTCATCCCCGAGGGTAACCTCGATGCGTGATGGCTACCGCAGATGATGAGGTTGAAGTCAGCAAAGACGATGAAACTGTTGCTGACATCAGCCTATTTGAAATTCTCGAAATCGCAGAGGAGTGGCTCTCTGCATTTCGATAATTTGTAAAGCCACGACTGAAGAGGAGGATCCAAATGATTTTCACGTCTGGATTGATCACGGCACTCGTGATCGGAGGATGCGCCGGCGCAGGAACCGGTGTGGGTATCAATGCAAGTGCGAAAAAGACAACCACTACGACTACAACAACCACCACAACAAGAAAGACCGCCCCGGCAAGGACAGTTTCATTTAAGTGCCCGTCTTGTGGCAAAAACGTAACCACCGGCCAGAAGTTCTGTGGACACTGCGGGACTGATGTGTCCACAGCGGCAGCAAAGTTTTGCCCCTGCTGCGGCACTGAGAATCCGGAAGGAGCAGCTTTCTGTGTCGGCTGCGGCTCCAAGCTGCCTGCGGCAACGGCGAAGACCTATGATTATTGTCCGAACTGCGGCGCGGAAATCAGGGATGGCGAGACGCACTGTGTAAAGTGCGGCGCCGATGCCCGAGTCCCCGCGCAGAAAAAGCCGGCAAACAATGGCAGTGGCGGCAACGGCGGCGGCAATAACGGCGGCGGTAAGAAGTAATACTGCATACAACAGCCTATGGAAGAAGGGGTGCGCTACAGTGCACCCCTTCCCCATCTTCTTTTTTCTTTAATCCTCTAAAAAGATTGTGATTTCACGAACAATCGAACCGTTTATTTTTTTCTCGTAAATTGAGAATATCAAACGTTCATCGTTTGCAATAGGTCTAGGTTCATCATACGAAATTCGATTTCCGACATCAAACTTGATTGGATATCCGAACTGTTTGATCCTTGCATAAGTTGTACGATGCCGTACCAACATTTCATCATACATGTTCATCAGACCGCGATCCGCATGATGCTCATGGACCTTTGCGTGTGATGCATCATGTAATGTTAATGACTCCTGTACTCCCATTTTGAGTTTGGTCTTTGCAATCTCGTCATGGAGCTTTAGCATGTTTGGACTACCACCCTGATCAAAGAATCCATCAAAGATGAACACAAACTCATCCTTTGTAAATTCAACCATGTATGATTTGAAGTACGATATGACTTCTTTCAGAATCTTGAAGTAATCTTCTTGACCGAGTGCTGAGAACTCCAATGCATGTAACGTTGATTGTGTATACTGTTCAAGCGCTTTTATGATTGACCGAATTGCGATCAGTATAGAATCACCATTGTCCTTCAGGGAACGCAGATAACGATACATGTCAGGATCTTCTCTGAACAGCATTACTTCGAATGTCTTTGGTCCAGCAATGTCATTACCAGACTCCAGTTCAACAGTATCACGAATGATGTTCTTGTAATTCACCTTGATGTTTCTGGATACGATCTGACCTGTGAAATCGAAATTAAAACCATCCAAAGCTTTCTCAAACGCAACAACAAACTTTGGATCAGATAATTCGTCATATGTTTCATAACTCAGAACTTTTCCGATATTGATTTCAACTACTTCTCCGTCATAAATAACATCGAGTGTCTCATCCTTCATAATATCATGCAGAACATTCAAATCATATAATGACACATTATATTCGTCCATCAGATATTGCTGGATGTTCATCGTTGCATTTCCGTCAATATACCATGAGTCCCGAATCGGATTGACGAGAAACAACTCTTTGAACACATCCGTTACTTGGCGGAATTGTTGTATGGTGCGTGTATCCCGAAGTTTCAAAACCAGATAGTCATAGATCTCTTTGCATTGTGTCATAATGATTTCACCAATGTTCAGATCTTCACGATCCATTACAGCATCCAACATCGGAATCAGTACATCAGGTTCGAGATAATCCATTTCTTGAATTGATGCATAAAATTCTGGATTTAACCGTTTCAGATCGAAATTGAATGAACTGATCTTGAACGGATGTGGAACGCGAGGACTGTCTGGATCATTTGGATTTGTGTGAGGTCCAATCACAAGTGGTTTCGGTGTGCCATCTTCATTCAAACCATCAAAGAACAAATCCAGGCATACACCCACGCCGTCAATACGTGTATCCATTAGATACATATCTCCACGCAGTGTGCGACCGGCTACTGTGTTGATATGCCAATTCATCAGAATCTCGAGAATGAGAACTGCTTCAAACACGGAGACCTTGTTATCATCCTTAAGCAATATACCAATATTCAGATTGGTATATTGTGTCTCGAAACGATTATCAAGTAACCCACGCATCAGAATAATGCATTGCCAATAGATATCTGACATTGACATATGCGTTGATAGTTGGATGTACTTGGAGTTTGATAGCGTGTAATTCATGTCACTCAACATCTGTTCTACTTCAGGTGTATTCCACCAACGTGGATCTCCAGACGTAATTTCATCCAATGTGTAGGTTTCTTTTCGGGCTTTATATTTGAAATATGACGTGTTATCAGCGGTTGTTCCGAGTCTACGGAACACAATGTTCTGGACCGGTTTACCATCTTTATATACCGGATTACCATTCTCATCAAACACCTGTTGTTTGACCATGACAAGTGTGTAGATATCAGTATATTCATATCCAATTAGATCCTTCACACGATAAACGACATTGGTTCCTTTATCCATCAGAATCAATCTGAATTGTTTCAAGAATGACATCATGGACGGACCTTCCATAATGACCGATGGCAATCCATACAACATGAAGAAATCATTTGCAGTAGATGTATTCATATGAATCATTGACACAGATTTACGCATCAACTCATTCATACATCCACCAATCGACATATAGATTGTCAGGAACCGTATGAAATCATTGTAGTTTGGATAGATATCAGCAAAGTCACCCCGTAATGTGTCATATACATATCGACGTGTTTCGCCATAAACATTCGTGAATAGATGAATGATATCGGGTTCAACTGTAACCGTTCCAAATACACCGTGATTCGTGGTCAAATGATTGATATCAATCTTCATCAATTCGCCATCTTTTGCCATACGAGATGTTTCAATCGGAATGCTTTTTGATCCGATATACTTCAGATATTTCGCACCAGGATTTTCTTCCAACAGCTTTTGGTAGTAAGGGCTGTTCATCAATAGATCCTGATATTTCTTTGGCATCTCATGCACAGCCATTCCTTCAGTAATCGCACCATCAGAACGATACGCTTGATAAAATTCATCCGGAATTGCGACGATCGGATCCGCCGGATACTTCGCAGATCCCGGGAATGGAACACCGGTGAGCATGACATAATATGGGTTTGGTTCGGAGTATTTTGCGATGAATACTTTACGCTGGAATTCTTTTAGTTTGTTCTTAATAGGTTGCGGAATGATCTGCTCATCTTGGATCATTTTGTATGCTACATCGGACGAAAATCCGAAATCGAGCAGAATTGAATAAACCATTCTCCCATCGTATTCATATGATTCAAATATATCAGTTCCATTCTTTGCACGACAATACTTTTCACCCTCGAGTTTCGACTCCATAGTTTCGTATTTACGTGCTTCTTCCATATTTTTAAATTCAGCATTACTGACAATCAGCTGAAGCTTCAGTAGATACTCCGACATCGGATTCTTTGAACGCGATTTCTGAGATTGAAGTGTTAACATAAAAGACCTTCCTTTCCTGGAAATTGTTACGTTTTCGTTTTGATAGAATCAAAATCAAAAAAAAAAAATAGTGGGGCGCATATGCGCCCCATCACTTACGATATGTCGGAGAAGTCTGCTTCCGGTGAATACAAACCAGCCATTTCGTCAAACGCAGCCCAAGGCACATCCCACATGTCTTCTTTACCGTCTACGCCAATGCTCTTCAATACACGTCCAATGATAATGCGTTTGATATGATCGGTCGTATACTTTCCAGGCTGCAATGGTGCTTCCGGAAAGAGTTTATTATACAGATAGATCAATTGATCAAACTCCATTGGATTCAGGAACTGCATGAGATTATTCGTTGCATTTCCAAATCGTGCAGATGATACTGCTTGTTGGAAATTTGCCAACAACTGTACGTCTCTTAATTCCCGGATGTGTCTCTCAGCGAATGCCTTATTACCCGGATACTGAAGTTGTCCTTTTGTCCTTGTACGATATTTCGGATCCAAGAATGTAATATCAGCACCAAAGACTTGTGACAAATATTGTGCAATCAAGTCTCCGAAATCTTCCATTGATTGATCATCGGTCATGATAAGGATCTGCAAACCATTTCCTTGAAGCTTTGACATGAACAGAAACTGATACACTGCGATCTGCGTATCAGTCTCCATAAGATAGTTCTTAAACTTGTCATGTGGAGTGGAATAATCATTGTGGATACCAGCTTGTAGAATTGTGAGATATGGTGCCGGATTCAACACGTCTTCATACTTAATGAAATACTTCGTCATTGTAGAACCCCGTGTGAAATCCAAGGATGGTGTTGAGTCATAACACAATTCACCATATTCATTCAACTTTGGAAGTCCGCTATTATCTTCCCACGGAACTCCGGTCGCAACAGCAGGTCTCGCATCCAGAATGAAATAATTCGCATTCAACAGACTATTCAAGTCCATCAACTGTGTCAATACATTCAGAAAGACCCGTTTTGAACATAAGATCATGATACATCATCTCCTTTCTGGAGAATAATATATTTATTGCTCAGAGGTTTTATCCTTAAGCAGCATGGGAGCGATGGAATTCCACATTGCG
This sequence comes from uncultured Bacteroidales bacterium, assembly GCA_946405045.1. Taxonomy (GTDB): domain Bacteria; phylum Bacteroidota; class Bacteroidia; order Bacteroidales; family Paludibacteraceae; genus UBA1723. Next base: position 5,426 of record CAMJFV010000004.1, read on the forward strand.
ATCATGTCATTCATTGCAGGTCTCAAATGATTGAAGAATACCTGAACATATTTCCCATCTGTGTCAGTAAAAATGTCATGAGCTTTCCTCAGCTCTTCTTTGAGTTGATGAATAATCCGCTGAATTTCAACGGTATCAACCGTTCTTTCCGAGTCAACGTCACAGCGTTTGATTTCATCCAAATGTGCAGGTTTCTGAATATTAGAATCCTTAGAATCCTTTTTCGCCTGAAGATATTCTCCGTAAACAGTATTGAGTTTGATAAGCAACGGCAGATAGTCTCGATAATCTCTACCAACCCCGCGTTCATTTTCAACGCGATCAATCAGATCCTTGAACAGATCATCCGGATCATAAAACCATCTTGCACGTTCTTTTCCTTCCGGCGTGCTCAAGAGATCAACAAACCGTTTGTCGAAGAGCTGACGGAGCTGACGTTCAGCCAGAGGAATTGTTTTGAGTATGTCGATGATGACTTCCGAACCGATTTCCTTAATAATGCGGTCAACATTTTCAGAACTTCTGTCTTTCAGGAAATCTTTGATTGCTTTGTCAGCAGCTTCCTTCTTGATTGCTTCGACTTCTTCGCGGGTATATGAAACCTGTTTCGCGGTAACAACCGGAATTTTCAGTTCGTTGGAAAGCTGCACAAGCTCCTCGATGATCTTCTTCGTCTCGTCGATATCACTCTTTTTCTTTTTAAATTCCGGAGAATCTGAATTTAATTTGAACAGTTCTTTCTTGGCATTGTTGCGTCGATCACGAAGGATCTTAAATGCCATGTCAACGGATGTTTTGTCGGATTTATTCGTATCATCTTTCTTGTTGGATGTTATTACAGTCCACGCTGCCAGCCAGCAATTCCAGATAACTGAGATTTTGTGAGGCTCATCAGTCTTACCTTCGAACACCTGTGTCGCATGACGCATCGCGGAGTCTTTGAAACTCCACAGCGGAATTCCCTTCTGACAATTGCGTTCGCCGTAATGCTCGGCACCCTTCTGGAAATGGATAGCCAGATCCTGAAGCATCGGCCATACGCCATGCCAGAACTCTGAACTCGAAGCAGCATAATCTTCATTGTGTTTGGCATATGCATAAATTGTCATTTTGATGATTGCTTCAATGAATTTTTCATTTGCAATTGCCATCAGAATAGATGCAGGATGACAGTCAAGCAACCAATCATGATCTGCTTTCGAGAACAGCGGATAGTACACCTCTGTCGGAATCAGATCGAAACGACCTTTACCGGTCTTCGGGTCACGCTTACCTTCGACCCCGTCAAATGCGACGGGGTCTCCTGTGAACTTAATATTCTTGTCGTCAGACATTTTCATCCTCCATAATCACATCGACTTCATCCGGATTGACTTCAGGATAGTCTTCGAAATCAGCTTCATCGGGAACATCACGATCATCGTCCTCATCGACAGGAACACCCTCGATCAGGGCTCTGTCGAACTCGCGATCTTGTTCAAGATATTCAGCAGGTGATGCAACATTTCCTGCTGCGCTCAGATCAGTATCGTCTTCCTCGGATTCGATCTCATCATCATCCTGAAGAGATTCCATATATCTTGCAGCATCATCATGGATGGCTTGCGCATTGTCATCCATAAGTTCTTTGATGATTTCGAGATAACGACCGATTGCATCTGCCGGGTCTTCCAGACAGCACAGATACAACATCATTGCCGGATTCAGAATGTCCGGATACTCAGAATGTGTATTCAGCAGACGGATAGACTTCATCAATGACATCGGGACATTTTTCAGCATCGGTCCAGGGACAGATGTAAGCGGTACGTCATTGAAGTACTTCTTACCGAGATCGATCAGTGTCTCAATGACTTCGTTGAATTCATCCTCTGTGCGAATGACGGACTGAACGATCTCAGGCTGTACATTATCAAGCTGCTCTTTCAGTTCATCAACTTTCGTCTGAAGGTTCTTGATCTCGCCGGTATACTCGGCGATCTTCTCATCATTGGCTGTGGAATCGCTCCCACAGCCTTTCATGAATTTTGTATATAACATTTAAAGTTCTCCTCTCCTAAACATAGTCGGATCAGGTGGGAATCCAAATTGATCGATATACGCTTGTGCTGTCACATACGGATTCGGTTCATCAGGATCTACATACCGCTGTACCAGATTGTCATCAACCTCAACAATCTTTGTCGGAGCCGTCATTTCGATTGCATTCTTAGACACATTCGAAAAGAGCTTCAGTCTTTCATCCTGCGAGATTCGATTTCGAAGTTCTCTATCCGTATATTTCATTTTACATTTTGGATTACCACACTGATATTGTGTAAATGTCGTATCTGTAAATGTCATATGCTTGCATCCACATACACATGTGAACACATCCATGTCTGCCGGAAATACGTACGCATAATCAATGCAAACGGGTTCACCATGCAGGATCCCCCAGTTTGCATAGTTGATACTGGTGATCCCTACATCACCGAGAAGGAAACGACTACCCCATCTCTCCAGAATCTTCACGATCTTGGCACGATACATGATAAATTCTGAATAAGATGTGAAAGCCGGTGCATAAGAGGCCACCAAAAGGTGGCCTCCTCTCGTTATCTCATGTGCAGGTGCTGCGTCAGGCGCCAATGTCGGACTCATGACCCATTCCTGTTTATTATCCGCAACACCCTCACGATCAAGTGCAATCTTTATCGCATATCCGGAATGGCGAATAATGAACCGATTGGTTCCGGTTCCGATATCTTTAAATGGAACATCATACTTGTTGAGAACGTCGATACACCGTTGCCGTCTGGCTGAGGGTGTCATACCGATTTGATATGACACCTCCGCCAAACCCTCTCGTACTTCTGTAGGAAGTTCCGCCAGGCGAGAACGGAATTTAACCTCTGCCATACGGAATCCCCCTTTCGAATTACTTCATTGCGAAGTTGGTTTTCACCTGCTCAAGCCAGTTCATCGTTGTCGGCTGCTGTGCCATCGGCGGGAAGTCAACCGGCTGATATCTCGGCTGTAACATAGCAAGGGTGTTGTTACCCTTACCCCAGTCGATGTTCGGCTGTACACAGGGTGTGTACTGCGGCTGCTCATAGAACAGACCACGATGCTGCTGTGCCGCATTGATGCAAGACTGATCGAACTGCGGAACCGGCGGAGCATAACTCATCGGCTGCATAGACCATCCATCAAACTGCGGAAGCTGTGCCCACGGATTGACGTTTGCCTGCGGCTGAGTCGGTGCACTCATACCGAATGACGGAACCTGTGGTGCCTGAGGTGCCGGACCCAGTGTTCTTCTGCTTTCAGCGAGCTGATTGAATCCCCAACCTGCGGTAGGAGCCTGCGGGATGCTCTGCGGCTGGATAAACGGATTCTGAGGAGCGGCCTGCGGAACAACAGGCTGGTTACGTCTGGAGAACGGATCGGTATTACCTGTCGGCATCTGGAAAACATTATTTCCACCAGCATAGTAGTACTCCATCGACGGCATTGCCTGCTGATAGCAATACTGTTCGAATCCCATCCCGTTCGACTGCGGGTAATCCGGATTAAACTCGGGGTTAGTGTTGTAGATCATTGCTTGTTCCTCCTTGTGATTATCTAACGAACATTCCGCTCATCAGCTGAGACAGAAGCATGATGTCACTGACATGATAGTCAACGCGTCCCGGAGTACGGAAACGTGTCCAGTCGAATCTGGTTCTCAGCATAGCGAACTGATCGTTGATTCTGATGATATGTCCGATTTTGTACGGGCTGTTGCCAGGAGATGCCAGGACCATGTCGTACGGAGATACAATCTGTACAGACGCGATTCTACTAGCCTCTTCAGCAACAGGACAACGGCCGGACACATTGATGTCGATGACCTCAGTTGATTCGATGCCGAGATTCTGTCTCATATACGTGAGTATATTCGACATGTTGTTCAGCTGAGACATCAGAACTGATGTCGGTACCGGGAAAGTGATCAGCCATAAACCGTCCATAGATCCATTCAGATCATTCGGCATAGCCTCTCTCAAGATGCACCCGGATTTGAAAAGCATCTTACCACAATTCGGACCGATCGCCATGTAAGCGTCGATCTGTGACAGTCTTGTGGCGGGATCTGTCACGCGGGCATTGAGGTCCCTGAGCAGAATACGCAGACCGATCATCGGTTCACTCTGCAAATTCTCAGGGCGATAGATATGCATCATTTCTGTCGCATAGTCTACCGTCTCAATCGGACCGAGAACCCTCGTTTGATAGTTCTCAATTGCCATGTGATGTTCCTCCTTTTATTATAATTTGACGCCAGATACCACATTGTGGCCTTTTGTCAAATTAATAATATACACGTTCGTGAATTAAATATTTGCCATATAATTGATCTGTTGTTGTCCGTGATAAACTGGAATTGATATCGAACAATTTTCATTCATATCTGTACGCAATGCAAATGATTCTGGCGATAGGAACGGATGTCGAATCGTTGTGATACGAACATCTGTACCATTCGAGTCAACGTCTCTTTGCTTCACTGCATCAATATACAACATCTTGGTCTCGCCATTATTCTCAATATTCATTTCTGCCAACCAGTCTGCAACTTCCATAATCTCCCCACAATGTTCACATGGGTCGTTAATCCATGCAGTTCTCTTATGAACTTCTCCACCATTACGATGGACGGTCAGACTATATCACGATCTCTTATGAGACCCCTTCCATTTCGCTTTAATCAGGAATTACTAGATGATTACTCTACACCTGAACCACTTGGCGCTACTCTACTCCTTTCGCCAATACGAATGTATTGACTTATTTGGTGATTAACACCGTTAGTTTCGATAGTCGTTGAACCTTTTACCATTAAGACCATGAAATCAGTGATTTTGATGGTAACTTGGACTGCTGATTCTCTGACACTGTCATCACGACGTTTCGTTACGAGTTCCCAGCAATTAAAAAGGTTTTTCGTGATGTATCACTACATCAAGGCGCAAGATTTTACGCAGTTCCGATATGGGATCTGCCAAGAGCTTCAGAAGCTTTATTGAATCCACCCTGTCTACGGATATCATCAATCGCTTGAGCAGCTGCTCTATTCAACTGGTGTCCTGACACGACAGGAATATCAAATTGAGATGCAATGGTTTTCAGTTCGTTCATGATTGCATGCAGTTCAGACTTCTCAGACTGCATTGCTGCAGCATCAGTACGTGCAGAACGAATTCGTTTGATATAATCCAGATACAAAGCAACGACAACGTGCTTGTCATCATTATAACCACGGATGATCTCATATAGGTCTGCTGTCGATTTCTCTCTGTATCCATAATACAGAATTACAGATCGGAATCCCTTCGATGTCAACTCACGTTCGATCATCTCAATTGTCTCATCAACTGTAAACATTGACAAATCTGCATTGGGGAATAGAATTGCCCACAGACGACGAACCGTTTGTGTCATCGTATTCTCCATGGAGATATACATTGAAATCGGTGTCTTTCCATTTGTCGTGTTTTTGATATGCTCATTGTACTTACAAGTGTCAACATGTGACTCAAGCAGGATACCACTCTTGTAGCACCCGGGTAATGCTGCATAAATATACAAGCATCCTGACAAGTACCCGGGTGACAAGAGATTGTTCAATCCTCGAATACCGGTGACGATAGTCTTATCAGCCGAACGTGAATCTTTTGCATCTGCCATAACATTACGCATTTGCTCCAGATTGTTCGTGTCGAAAGAATGAGCGACTTCATGATACGCAGCAGAATCATAAGCGTTCACAATCTCGACCGCAAGTTTATAGACTTTATCAACAGATTCCTTGATGTTCACATCATCTTCATCAATCAGATCAAGAGACCCCAAGAACGAATCCTTGACTTTCAGTACCTTTGCATATTTCACATAATCCGCAAGAACTGTACACAACCGCAACACTTCCGCTGAAGTTGTGATTGTTGGTTTCTCTCGCAATGATTCAATCATTGATATGATGTCAGGATCTTCGCCTTCATCACGCATTGTCTCAATCACGAGTGATACCGAACGAATATTCTGTTCTGTAAAATGAATCAATCGTTCACATACTGAATACAGAGGACTCTTGGATGGATATACTGATATAACACGTGCAAACAGCACGATATTTTTAGCAGATTTCCACTGGGGGTTATCAGAAGACAACACCGAAGCAATATTTCTCCAGAGATTTGCTTTCAATGTTTTACATGCCATAAGTTTCACCACCGAATCTAAAGATTGTAATATTCGGTTAATCGGAAACTGAAATTAGAATTGGGCGGCCGAAGCCGCCCATTCCTTTACATTCCGATTGGTACATAACGCCCAGTGTCGTCTGTAGGTTTCAGCAAATTTCCGTCAAATACGCACGCACGAGATGTCAGAAGATACTTCACAATCTCAATGGTTGCGGAGATCACCTCAAGGTCATACTGTGCAGATGTCGGGAATTCCTCGATTTCAGTATATGCTTCACGTTTGATATCGAATGAGCATGACGGATCCTTATAGATCTCATCTTGAATCGCCTTGCAGCGTTCCTGATAATTATCACCGTGCTTTGACCTGAAGATCTCTTCGAACAAACCACGTATAGAAATCAGAATCGCATGTGTTACAGACTCAACGATTGGATCGTCTTCATGTGCAGACTGATATTGATCGATGCGGTGATATCCATATGCGAACAGATTCGGTACGATACCATACTCGATTGCAGATGCTGTGATTGCTAAGCAGTCTTCAACCTTATCACTGATCATTTTGGATTCCAGTGTTGAAGATGAAGTAATCGTAACAAGTGTGTCGTTTGCGGTATTCTCCAATGACCGAATACGATCGCGATACAACTTGTTGATCACCATGCTGTTGCGTGTATCTGCCTCCATCTCATATTTCAGATTTTGGATATAACCAGTCGGGATTTTCGGCATATCAAAGCACATGATCGTTTGATCATATAGCTGTACATGTGTCTTCGGAAGAGAGTCATGGTCAAGTGCGGCAGACTTCATTCCGATCGGATGTGTGCCGAGTGCTGCAGCCAAATCCGCGATATCATCTTTTAATGTATCACTTCGAATGACACAGAAGCTCATCGGTACGCGATTATCCTTATCGATGCTACGATTCCGATACCATTTCGAGAATGTGATATCGAGAAACTCTTTACTGAATTCTCTTGCGATAATCAGTGTTGGAGTCACCAGATCATACTTGCTCATGAAGAAGTTCCAGTCGGAATCACCGAACTTGTGATCGTAAATTGCTACTTTCACGTCCTGACCTTCGGCAAACCACCAACGGATTTCTTCATGTTCGATATAACAGTTGATTCTGTAATCACCAGGCAGATGATCCACTTTGTATGTCGTTGATGCACATGATACATCACGTGTTACAAAGTTCTTGACAACGACGTTGTTGACACTAACAACGACTGGATCAGCATCGTCATCATCAGATGTATAGGAAACCGGGTTCAACGCGTCATAGACAATATTCGCGAGTTCGTCATCATAATTGTCAGCAACATTAATCAGACGCTTCATCGAATTAATTGTCAATGGTCGAATGATACCCTCTTTCGTGTCACTGACAACAAGTGCTCGATCTTTGAGATAGTTCTCAATGTTTGTCAATACAGACAGAATCTGCATCTTATGATCAACGGTTGTCAGTGTCTTTTTGATTTCAGCATACATCTTCTCAGCCAGAAGAATGCATGATGTCGTACCATCACCGACATTTTCATTCACATCATCGATGATTTTCTTGATTGTCCGATAAACCATTTGTTTGTATGGCTGGTTGAATGAGATCGCATTGAACACATTGTATCCGTCTTTGGTCGCACTCATCTCATTCATCTCAGAGATCAGAACGGTTGATGCATATGGACCATACGTTTTACGAAGTGTGTCTGCGATTGTTGAGAAGGTGTCCTTGACAAGTCTGTCAAAGGCCTCTTCAGGGATGACGTTTACGTGATTCTCATGACTGTACTGGGTATAGTCATATACACGCTCGTAACCAGCAGCCAGTGCAAGCTGATCATCGTTCATCCGAATCTCCTCCTTTATGAGTCAATTTTGCAAATTCATTGATTGGTAAAGCCTTGATTACGGTTTTTCGTGTCAGCTTATTCGTATCTTTATAATCGCGAATCAGATCAACGCCCATCAGAATCCTGGTGTAATCCATCATGACGATGTATCTCAAACCCAATAACGCAGAACGAATTTGCTGATACAGTTTTCGTATATCAAAGAGCTTTGCTCCCAATTGTAAATTACTCGAGAACAGCATTGTTGTCAGATGTTCCTTGTAATTGTCTTCCAATTGTTCTTTATCGCAAAGGTCTTTTGCATCTTGCATGCTTTTTGCAATTGCATCTGCACCTCTTCCGAGATCATCCAGTTCCCCCACCGAGTCACCAATCAGTGTGAGATACTTATTGACAGATCCGAATCGACCTTTACTGAAAAACAGATTGTCCCGATATACAACTGCGAGTGATATCAAATCCGTTGCAATTTTTTCCACAATTAATATCTGATCATATGTATAGATCTCTTTTGTTGTGATTTCACGCATAAATCGATCAAACACAATAATCAAATCAAACAGTTTGTCGACAGTTTTCTCGAATACACGAAGCTTTTGTTTTAACACTTTTTGTCTCATCAGTTAACACCTCAGAAATCAACAATTGAAATATGATTTGCGATTTTCAACAGTGTGTACCACTGCCTCGTCGTCATGGGCTCTTCGCCCAACACCATAACCGCGTTATTGAATCGATGATGTTGCGCCTGTTCAAGAGTTATGATATTGGCAGGTTGCACGAAAATTCCAGTATCGGCCTGATCATATGTGATCGAAGACCAAAACTGATTCTTTGCTGAATGAATCCGCAATTTCATCAAAGGCTTCGTGACTGACATAATCGAGAACATTGTCAGATGACCAATTGTGATGATATCATGATTGTCATCTTGTACAAACGTAATATTTGGTTGCATTGTAATAAACCGCATGTTCTTTCGATAGTTCGACGATTTATATTGCTTTTCACGAATGACATCCAACACCGCATTGGAATTCGTGATATATTGCTTATCATCGATCTTACCGATTGAACGTCTCGACATCTTTATCTTTTCGAAACTACATTTGACCTTTCGGTCTGTTGCCCGCGTTTCGACATTATAAAGACTTCTCGCGAATGCGATATTCTTACTTTGTTTTGTAAGGCAATCGGTCACAGTTGGAACATGACCGAGAAGTTCTGTGTTCATTTCAAATGGATCTACCAGAAGAATGAGTTTTCCACAGAAGTACTTCTTGAGTTGCTCAATGTATTCATATGGGATCAAGTGTGCATTGTGGACCAACATCGCTTTATATCCCACCATGTATCTTTGTTCAACTCGGAGTTGGTAACCTTGTTTCGGATAGACGAAACGAACCCGCATCGGATCCATTGTTTCAATCAAGTCAGGCATTGCATCATGCCTGAACATATCTTGATAGAAGATGTAGTTTGGTACCGGCTTCCGTAATAAACCGACATAGTCTCTACATCCATCAACAATAAGGATCTTACCGAAATCAATTGTTTTAATGATTGCATTCAGAATCGTTTTGAACGCGGACGTTCCAGCCATACATCCAAACGTTATATTTGAACCTGTTTGCCAACCACCTTCGACAAAGGTTTCAACTCTGTCGATCAATTCAGAAATTCCGATTTCCATATACATCCTCCTTTCATAATGATATTATGAGCGGCGGGATATGCCCGCCGCCCACTCTATCACGTATTGGATTATCTCGGGATCTGCTGCTGGAAGACATCGTCGATCGTGACACCATAGTTGCCGATGCTCTGACCAACGGTACCGTGCCAAAGAAGGACTCCCCACTTGATGGTTTCAGCCTGGTCGGAATCCTCGAGCTTCACGATATCGACTTTACCTGCCATCGTATTCGGCGTTGCAGCATCAGTGTCGATGAACATATCATAGATGATACGCTCAGGACGCAGATAGCAGCCATAGTGATCCTTGATCGGCTCATAGAACATGTTCGGACGACGCATCAGTTCCTTGAGACGCTCACCGTAGATACCCATCTTTGCGAGTCTCTGCAGTTCTTCCGGCATATTCTGAACGCGAGCCATATCCTGCGGGAACATGAACTTCTTCAGAATTTCGATGACGTCTTTCTGATACTGAATACCAGCACCGGATGCCTGAACCAGACGCTCCATATAGTTCTGCGACTGTGTCGGGATCGTGATGTCCTGCGGACGGAAGATTGCGCGCATGATAACGTAGCTTGAACCACGGTTATCCGGCTTCTCCCACGGAGAACGGTTGTCCCACACACTGAAGTCAGCATGGACACGGAAGCCGAGCTGATCCTCGAGATGTCTTACGACATCGGTTGCCGTGATCGGATAGAAGTCGACCGGCAGTTTGGAGATGTTGCCTTTGAGATTCATAAGTGTTCCTCCTTATTTATTAATTGAATCACGCACGTGTGATACCACAATGTATACCGCAAGTGTTTCAATTATATTTTGATACTCGACCCGGATGCTGTTAAACGGATACTCGTAGAGACCCATTGACAAAGATTCCAAAAGCTCATCAGGAACATCGCCATTGTGATAAGAATCCAGGCACTTACGTACCTCATCCAGATCAGACAAACGGTTCGTGATGAAATGCATCGGAACCTGATTAAACCGGTTTTTCTGAAGCTGCACATTGCCGATCAGCGCATGCATACGCTTCAAAATATCGAGTTCAAGTTCGGACGATTCCGTTGGCACATCCGGAATCGTCAACTGAACCTGATCACAGAACTTTGAACAGAATTCTGCAAAACTCATTACAGTCCGTTGAACCCGAAGCTCGGGAAGTTAAACGACGGTGTAGAATATGGTGTGCCGACATATCCTGACTTTCCATAACTGGGATTCGAGATTCCCGGATAGCCAAAACCGTTGTTCTGTGTAGGATTCGGATTACCCCAAGGATTTGAGGTAACAGGCTGATATGCGGGTTGCTGAGGATTCTGCGGGTTCTGGAATCCACCGAAGTTACGACGGCTGAACTGATCGCGATTCGGCTGACCCGTGAACTGGTTCGACATATTCTCAAGTGTATTCACTGTTCCACTGAGAACGTCGGAGACACCCTGAGCAATTGTCTGGGTAGCCTGAGCACCGTTGAATACGGCACTGATGAAAGGATCTTGCATGTGATGTACCTCCTTATTTTGATTGGTATTTAATGGTGATTAATCGGGCAAATTATATCACCAATATGCTGAAGCCGGGGCGAACTGCGGTGGAGTCCACCCTGGCGGAGCACCAGTCGGGCTGGGTCTGATATCATTTCCCACCCCATAATTTGTAGCTGCCGGCGGATTCCATTGCGGACCGCAGGTGCTATAAGCCAGATCGCTATAATATGACGGCGAACTTGCATAGTTCTGTGTCGGAGCGACCGGAGTATTGGCAACAGCTGATACATATGCCATAGTTCCCCACGGATTTGTCGTGGTCGGAACTACCGGCTGATTGACCGGAGCTTGCACCGGAGGATTCCATGTTGGTGCTGAATCATAGGTAGGTTGATGATATTCCGGTTCAGACTGTTGCTGATTGGAATTCTGTGCAGACTGTGCATTATCCGAGTTCAGATAAACGATGAGTGCTGCAGCTAGCGTTCCTACTACACCGACAATGAATCCAAATGTTTCCAATGTCATAGCATTCCGTCTCCTTTCATAATAAATGTAAACAGTTCGATCAGCGGATTCATGATCTCCCCATTCCACGTTAATCATATATGCATTCTTAAATAAAAATAATATGGCGGGGTTAACCCCGCCTTGTTTATTTCATGATTGGTTTATAGCAGTTTCGAATCTTTGCAATCAAAATATTAGACATATCTGTTGTATAGCAACTTACACAGATTCCATGTTGTTTATCAATATAAATTTTATCAATCAACAATGATGCTTTGTTAATGAATTCATACATTTCAACACATTCTTTTTCGGAATATGCTTGCATCGTAAGTTGAATTGCGGCACGATCGATAGTATCATGTGTCATGATTTCTGTCAATGATACTGTTGACGCATCAACCAGTGTGACGAATTCCCCACGATTATGTTGCATCAGTAATTCGATCTTACTCAAGTTTGGTCTGAATCCAGTGTCAGTATACTCCAGATGCATCACCTTCACAAATATACTATTATAGTAGTCCATGTATCCTGTCTCCGGATCAGTCAAATACATTTTCACAAGATTATGAACGTCTTCGATTGTGGTCATCTCTTTATTTAATCTATCTTGAAAACGTGGGGGTGTGCATTGCTGAATCAACTGGATGCATTCAGATAGCGTGCAATTCAGAACAAGAGTCTTTCCATCAGCACTCATAGATGCATTGTGAGAATCTGTTTTCGTACAGCATGTTTCCCAATATAGCCGATAAAATGCACACGATGGATGATTGATTTCCGCAGTGATCTTAAACTCAATTGACTCAAACAATGGATCGTTGAATCGGTGTTGTTGCATCAGCATATTCGCAAGAATCGTTGACTCGGAACGACTTGGTGGTATAATATCTTTGACTTTCATAAGTAACATCCTTTCGTACCCAAAATTAATACAATCCTTAAGGAGGGATACTAATGAGCAGTTATCTGATTCCCGGGTTTTCAGAGTTGGTTGCTGATAATAGCATTGAACAGGGAAATCCGTTGCTCTATTCATATTCTCCAAGGCTTTTCGGTTCACCACCACAGTTGACATGTCTCAATGATATGAGAACCATGTCTGATGCATCCGGTGGTATCGATGGACCCGTTGGAGACTTCTATTTGAAGCATGTATTACGTGATGCACAAGTTGTCAACTTCTGTGTTGGACATGCGATGTTCACAGGTGGTATGTCATCATTGTGGAACGGCATCCGTGTTGTCATGCAGTATTTAATCGCATCTGCCAAATACGAAAATTCTTCCGTTGGTACAAACGGAAATGCTGCTACTGAAGCAAAGACATCACAATTGATGCGGGCTTATGAAGAAGCTTTGACAAATGATGATGGCAAATATGAGACCGCCAAAGCATCTGAAGCTGGAGATATGTATGCTGATCTTGACCCAGATGCGCTCGTTTTAACCAACACCCCTCTTGGTGATTATACCAATATGGTTGGTGGAATTGGTGCAGCATTGTTGACATCTTTGTCAGTCCAACAACCATTCTACACATTCGAAAGTGACTGGAATTCATACATCAATAACGTATCAATGATGTGTAATGCTGCGGCAGTTATGTTGGGTATCACAAACTCATCCGTACGAATCGGTGATCGATTTGAAGCTATCAACCAGAAGGATATCTGGAATAAATACAAATGGATCACAGTTGATTCCAGCATGGCGAATGAGAAAGCAGAACAGAATGGTGAAACCAACAACTATGTCACTTTTATGACAGATCCTAAGAGTGTATCTGAAAGCTATACAAACTCAACAACACCGTCTCAAATATATTCATCCGTCATTAATGCTGGAGACGCGATTGGTAAAGAAATCGCATTCATAACCTCATCATCTCAAAATCAAGTTGACGACCTGGTTATAAACATTGCTGGAGATGCAATCAATGCTGCTGAAAAAGTCATGACTGCATTGACAGGTGGTGTTGGTCGCTTCACAGCAGCTGTTGCTTCCAGTATGTCACGTTCATTCATTGGTCAACATACGATATATCCCGAAATATTCTCAGAGCATACATCAAATGCATCAGATTTGTCATTTACTGTAAAGCTACGTGCATCTGGTGGTGATCCATATTCATACTTCACAGAAATACTTGTACCAATGTTCTTTGCATTGGGTCTGGTGCTGCCACAAATGTCAAAGAACTCTGCAGCGGCATATACATATCCTCCACTGGTACAGTGCAACGTTCCAGGACTGTGGGGTACACGTCTCGGTATTGTCACATCATTGTCTATCACGAAGAATGTTGATGGTAATGACATATCCATTTATGGTTATCCGATGTCTGTTGACTTACAGATCTCAGTCAAGGATCTCATGCATGTCATGGTCACATCCCCAATGGATAAACCGGCTTTGTTATTGAATAATCATACGATGTTCGATTACATTGCTCAATGTTGTGGCGTTGACAAATATAAACCGAATGCATCAATGCGTCTGATGACAAAGAAGATTCTTGCAAGTAATGCTGCAAGTAATATATTCTCAAATATCGGTGACGCAATCACATCGGACTTCTATCGAGTTGCAAACAGATTCCTTGGAACGGAAATGTTCTAAAAAGAAAAGGAGGTGGGGGCAATGCCCCCACCGCTTTATTCTATTCTTCCACATACACGCAACATCGATATCGCAAATAAATGCGGATCGAATGTTGAGAACATTGTTGCAATCGGAATCGCATCTTGCAGCGGAATACAAATCGATCCGAACTTCAATGTTTTGATACAAAGTCCCGGGTGACATTCATTTGTGTCTCGATTCACCCATACAGCAGGAACCATCGTGATTCCATCATTTGCAATCGCTTTCTCTGTTTGGAATCGATCCAATGTTTTCGTGTCGATCTCAAATTCAGCACGATCAACATTCGGAAAGATTTCATATAGATGATCGGAGATTAGCTTTACACTTTTCTCCAATAATGATACAAACGAGAAGTACTGATTTGATGTGATGTACACACTATCACGTTCAAATCCATCTGATAATGAGATACCAAATGACGGATAGATTGAGACTGTGCCATTTGGTCTCTCCTGTACTGTCGCAAATTCACCAGTCGGTTCAAATCGATAAACGTATGTGACAATCAGATTCTTATCAGTACTTCCTCGAAAGAGTTTATAATTAAATCTCATTCATTAATACCCCTGAATTTGAACATCACGAACACCGTATTCAAGTCTCATACGAACACTCATCAGAAGCTTATCAAGAACCTGATTGTATTCCTTTTCAGAATTGACATGGAATATGAGATCCGGTTCCGGAAATTCTTTTCGAATGAAATCGAACAGATCGTATCTGATATTTTTGTATTTGTTAAGGTCGGCTTCGTTGATATCATAGATTGTAGATACATCAGCCCATGGTGAGATCATACCTGTCTGACCGACATCCTTTGATGAATCCAGCAGGTCAATCTTACCAATGACAGACGGATGGAGCTGACGATGCATAAAGTTGATCTTATGATTATCCAAACGACCAAGTGCGTTAGGCGAGGTGTTCACATGGGGCGCAACTCCCATGCAGTTCTCTTATGAACTTCTCCAGCTTTTCGCTGGATGTCCAGACTATATCGTGACATGTTCATCTCCCGACGATCATGTACATCTCGTTTCGAAGTGCCATTAGCTTGCACCCCTATTAGTCGTTGGGGCTGTTTCTGTCTATTATAGAGACAGACCTTGCCTGCGGATTAAGGATATATCTTTAACATTTTTACCATACCTAAGACATTACTCTTCGCCATCATGACATCACTATCATGATTTGGTAGTTAAAGCTTTACCTAACGCTCATTCTGTCCGTAGACTATGAGTCGCCCGTCTGTTTAAATGGTAGACGTGTTCCCGCATATATGAGATGTTAGGCCACCAGTTGACCTTTCTTAGTCCAACGCAGCTGTTGTGGATAATCCAGATCATTTGAAAAGTCCGTTGGATGAACCGTTCCTGTTTTATACAGACTCTTCAGAATCATTTCAGGACGGAACTTCACACATGGTTGTTGATCTGTCATCTTCAAAAGTTTTCCATATCGGAACATTCTCTTCAGTTTGCTGGATACATCAGCGGTTACAATCGTGGAGATTACTTCATTCAGACGAAGACGCTTATTCTCATAAGAATAGATATTTACGTTTTCAAAATCTGTTTGAAGCACATATCTCAACAATGCAATCATTGTGTACTTATCAATTTCATGAATCGGAAGAACATTTGCCGAGATTGTATCAAGCATTCTGGCGACATGCATTTCATAACAAGCACCACGATGTTCAATGATACTATCATAATATGACAGCTGATAGATCCACCATGAAGGATTGCGGAGCTGATTGATATCTTCCGGAGAATATTTCCGGATCAGTGACATTGCCATGACCACAATCGAACGAACAAACCGGAATTTTTCAAGGCCCTTCCGATATGCTTTGATATAAATTTCACGACCTTCAATTGGTTGGAAATATTCGTAACGATCTTTCTCAGACTGGATCACATGGTCACAGAACTGTAAGATTGGGTGCACTCCGAGATATACAAGCGGTGAAGGAATATGCATGAAGCATGCCAAAATCGGTTCCATTGTAGTAAAGATCTTTACCATACCGATCATAGCTTCAACGACATATCCATCTATCGAAACTTCGGTTGAAGGTTCGTATTGAATCACGACCGGAAGTAATGATTTGATTGTGAATGCGTCTTTACCAGACGGATACAAGAGTTTGTCAACCATCTGATATTCCGAATACAATTTGTTCTCAATCAGATAATTTCCATGTTCATCAGCGATAGGAATATACAGCTTATTATGAACAACATCGGAGATGATACATCTGTTTTTATCTCGGCTTCCACAAAGTATATCAAACTCCAGAATACCGATTCGCGTATCACCAATGATTTTTGTCGAGAGTTTGTCGCCGGTTTCACGCCGGCGATATTGAATTTCTTCGGCACGCGGATGTGGATTCCACTTCCAGTTGGTGACATGAATATACGGAGCCGGTGAAGGATCTCCTTCTTCCTGATCATCACAACGATACAGCCATAAGATGTTCAAGACTTCAATGTCCTGAATGCCTTTCTTTGCATAAATGTGCAAAGGCTGATCGGTTCCGAGATTCACTTTAATCCCAGAAAGTGGATTTTTGATGTTTTTGATCACGTACTCAGTCAACTTAAATCATTCCTTTCTTGTGGCATGACGAAATGGATAGTAATAAAGTGTTTCTATCCCCGCCGAAAAAATAATACATGCATGAAATTTTAAAAAAGAGGAGATGAATAAATATGTCAGATCGTTTGGTTGTACAGTCTCCATTAGGGTCGCCTGATACATTGCGTACAACTTTGCAATTATCGAAAAGATTTTACGATCTGCACACACCGCGACAATTTGGATATTCTGATGTAGATGATCTCCAATATGTTGGTACTTCTGAAAACTTTGGTTCGGAATTATTCTTTGAAGCAAAGAAACTGAAACTGACCAAAATCCCCAGTAAGTACGTACATGTGAGCACACCATTGGCATCATTGTTTCGTATTGAGCCAGCTGACTACATTGATGCATATCCACAAATTGGACTAAGAATGTGCACGCCTATTACAACTGCTCTCAATCCAGCAAGACAATACAAGATTGAGTTTTCCGATGTTACAGAGGTTATCATACCGAGAGCACTTCATGATGGATATTCTGTAATCAATAGCAATGATACATCCGAAATGAGTATCTATCGGACAACATTCTATATGACGACGACACCACCGAAACTCAAATATTATGATCTTGAAGGAACTTTCCTATTTGACGAAGAGCTTCGTGTTGGTGATGACTCCACGGTCTATTATCTTCCGAAGAATGATATCACTGCTAAGATGACAACGCTTGATGAAGGTGTTGTTCTGACAGATGATCTCTTGAAGTATCCTGAACTAGCATGGTTGTATTTCACCAACGATGAACTGGTCACACTTCCCAAAGTGAAAATAAATAATAATGTTGATCAGAATGGCAATCCTCTGCTGGTTATCGGAACAAACCCACAGGCTTCGATGTATATTCATGCTGGTGTATACGGAGCTGACAATGTTCCTGAAACAGATACTGAAGTTGAAGGACACTGGTTTATTCGTATTTATGGTGATTTTAATGAATGCAATGATTTGCCTCGAATTGTCACATTCGATATCGGTTTAAATGACGAGATCACTCTCAAACCGACTGTTGATATTCGTAGATCACCAATTGCTGAATATGCAACATTGAACAAAATTTGGGTTGTAACATCATATGGGTTGACAAATGTAACAATCCAACCGAAAAACTATTCTGCAAAATATGCAGTTGAAATTTCGAAGGATGATTTGACAACATATTTCCAAAAATATTTCGATGGAAATGTGTACGGTGATTTGTTTGTTCCAAAGGCATATGAACATAACACCGGTGTGCAGATCAAAAGTGTTGATTTCGTTTTGTTAAATCAAACGGTTTCACCGACTAATCCAATCGACTGGAGTACGGTTCAACCAGAAGATGTGTTGGCAGTACATCATATTGGGTTTGAGGTGGATGATCGGATTACACACATATGTTTGCTAGATGCAATATCATCTATGGTTGGAACAGTTCCATCATTCAGATTCGGAAAAATTATCGAAGGAGATTATAAGTATGATCCGAACCTGTTGAATCAGGGATACTTTACTTGGGTATCAATGGATCAACTCGGCATGATCGAAACCGGTGACGGAACTCCGACATATCCATTCCTGCGAATCAAATTCGCGGATGAATACTTCTACAAACATGAATCAGATTTGAATCATTTTGTGTCAGGTGTACATTTAGATTACACGACGGATTGGTCAGATAATTCGGTTCCGAAGCAGTATGGTGTCATTCACAGATTGGGTGAATTCGATGGACTCCCGGAGTATTTTAAATATTATCTTGTGAAACAAAATCAATTGATTCATCATGCACATGTTGAGATGTATACGATTCGTGATGATTCGAATGTCCGTAATCAAAAACCAATGGACAAACAAACTGCTGCAATCATTCTAGATTCAGCAATTCCTCAAAATGAAATCAAAAAGATTACCGAAGGCAATGTCGTTATCACATATGAAGCTGAAAGAAACAATGAAAGTACTATTCAGCCAAAGTATGTAACGGACGAAGATGCTATCGTATCGACAAACAATTATCCTTCCGATATACGATACCATGAT
>CAMJFV010000005.1 GCA_946405045.1 uncultured Bacteroidales bacterium
AAAATCGCTTAAATCAACAATTATTTATTTTCTGCAAATCTAAGGTTATGAATTATGAATTAATCATGACACGCACGTCCGTGCGTCTCTACGAGGATTGGATTCACCAGATGCGTGGATTTTCCCAACAATTATGCATTACGCATTATGAATTATGAATTGACCAAGACACGCACGTCCGTGCATCTCTACGAGGATTGGATTCACCAGATGCATGGATTTTCCCAACAATTATGCATTACGCATTATGAATTACGAATTATAAAGACCCGCCGTCGGCGATGGGAAAACAAAAAAAAGACGCGATTGCTCGCGTCTTCCTTTCATTAAGATACTAATTTTACTTATACAAACACAAATACGGCGTGTCTTCCGTCGCTCTACAACGGAACTTTACTCCCTTCTCTACGACAAAAGTTTCAAACTTCTTATATGTCTTCCACTCTGTCTCTCCTGGCATCAACACTTCCAACTTTCCTGATGTCACAGTCATGATTTCAATTGTTGATGTTCCAAACTCATACTCTCCTTTTGCCATAACACCAATAGTGGCACGGCCTTCTGCACTCTCCAACGCAATGCTCTTTACATTGCCGTCGAAATACTCGTTCGTCTTAAACATGATTATTTTGCTAATAAAATTTTCATACATTTTTCAAGAGAGTCTGTCCAATATGGGACTGACGCTCCAGCCTCAGCTATCTTTCTCTTGCTCAACACACTGTAGGCAGGACGCTCTGCAGGTGTAGGATATTCATAGCTCTCTATCGCATGAAGGTTGGCCTTGCAACCTGCCAATTTGAAGATCGCCTTTGTGAAATCAAACCAACTTGCAACTCCATCATTAGTATAATGGTAAACCTCGCATCCCTTGATACCTTTGTTTACCAAATGCATGATTGCCTCAGCCAAATCTGTGGCATATGTTGGAGTTCCAACCTGATCGTAGACAACAGAAACGTCTTCACGCTCATTGCCCAAACGAATCATCGTCTTCACAAAATTATTTCCGAACTCGCTGTAAAGCCATGCTGTACGGA
Organism: uncultured Bacteroidales bacterium; assembly: GCA_946405045.1. Classification (GTDB taxonomy): domain Bacteria; phylum Bacteroidota; class Bacteroidia; order Bacteroidales; family Paludibacteraceae; genus UBA1723. Next base: position 1,041 of record CAMJFV010000005.1, read on the forward strand.
CAATCGCAGCGTCGCAACCGACCTCTTTGACAATTGTCTCACCGCTCAGTTTTGTTCTTCCATAAGCTCCAAGAGGAGACGTCGGATCACACTCCTTCAACGGTGTGTTTCCCTTGCCATTGAAGACATAATCAGTTGAGACGTGAACAAATTTAGCCCCCATCTCTTTAGTGACAACTGCCAAATTGCCTGGGCCAACCGCATTAATCTTATGAGCTATATCCTCATTCGATTCTGCCTTGTTGACGTCTGTATATGCAGCACAGTTGATGATAACATCAGCCTTTGCATTTTTCAAAATTGTACGTAAAGATTCCAAATCCGTGATATCCACTTCCGGCATATCAGTGAAAGTGAAACTATGTTGTGGATAATTAGCAGATATCTTTCTGAAAGAGTTGCCTAACTGGCCGTTTCCTCCTGTTACAAAAATATTCATATTCCCAATACAAATATTAGAACACCTCCGCATCTTTCAGCAAAGGATGCTTTGTGTCTTTTTCCGATAATAAAAATTCACAATCCAACTTAGGCCATTCGATGCCAACCTGTGGATCATTATACATGATGCCCGCATCTGCCTGTGGAGCGTATACATTGTCCACCTTATAAGTAAAAACAGCCTCATCACTCAACACCAAAAAACCATGGGCAAATCCACGTGGAATAAAAAGTTGACGGTTGTTTTCCTCACTCAACTCGACAGCCACGTATTTTCCGAATGTAGGAGAAGATTTTCTTATATCCACTGCCACATCAAGAACCGAACCCTTGACAACACGCACAAGTTTGGCTTGTGAAGCGTCTCCTTTCTGATAATGAAGACCTCTTAACACTCCCTTTGACGATTTCGATTGATTTTCCTGTATAAATTCCACATGGCGACCTATATGTTCATCAAACTCAGCTTGTTTGAACGACTCATAAAAATAGCCTCTGCTATCACCAAAAATCTTAGGCTCTATTACAAACACGCCTTTAACCGCCTGTTCAATATAGTTCATAATTATTTATCAATCAAAATTATTGTTAATCAATGATATGATATATTGTCCGTACTTTGTCTGCTTCAAACTGTTTCCAAGTTCCAACAATTCCTGATCAGAAATCCAACCATTACGCCATGCAATCTCCTCTATACATGCGACATAAAAGCCTTGACGGTTCTGAATTGTCTCAACAAAATTGGAAGCTTCAAGCAAAGAATCACAATTACCTGTATCAAGCCATGCGAATCCACGGCCGAAAAGTTCCACTTTAAGAGTGCCTTCCTGCAAATAAGTCTTGTTCAAATCCGTGATTTCATACTCACCTCTCGCACTTGGCTTAAGTGCTTTAGCTCTTTTGCAGACGGTGCTATCATAGAAATATAGTCCAGGCACAGCATAGTTACTTTTTGGATGTGCAGGTTTCTCTTCCAATGAAGTGACGTTGCCATTTTCATCAAAACCGACCACTCCGTATGCTCTTGGATCCCTTACATAGTATCCAAAAACCATAGCTCCAGACTTGATCTGTGCTGCTTTCTTAAGCATTGATGAAAAGTTTTGTCCATAGAACATATTGTCGCCCAGGATCAGACAAGCATCGTCGCCTGCAAGGAATTCCTCACCAAGGACAAATGCCTGAGCCAAACCATTAGGTTTTTCCTGCACCTTATATTCAAAACGCATTCCGAGCGACTTACCGTCTCCAAGCAACTGCTCAAACATCGGCAAATCTCTCGGTGTGGAGATAATCAAAACTTCCTTGATTCCTGCCAACATCAATGTTGACAAAGGATAATAGATCATCGGCTTGTCATAAACAGGCATGATTTGCTTGCTTATGGCCTTAGATAATGGGAAAAGGCGGGTAGCACTGCCACCCGCCAAAATTATACCTTTCATTTTTTCAAAAGAACCGTTTTAATAGCATTTTCCAACTCTGCTTCTGGCAAAGCACCTCTGTTTGCTTGTGGTTCACCATTCATCGGAACAAAGATCAAAAGTGGAATACTTGTTGCCCCGAATGCCTGAGCCAAGTCTCTGTTCTTATCTACATCAATCTTGTAGACATCGATCTGATCCTTATACTTTACTGACAACTTATCCAAAAATGGAGAGATTGTACGGCAAGGTCCACACCATGTTGCGTAAAAATCGATCACACATGGTTTCTTTCCTTTGTACTGCCAAGTCGCACTCTGGACAAAATCACAAATCTGTGCACGGAACTCATCCTGATTAATGTGTTTTACCAAGGAATTCTGTGCTGCCACAAAAGAACTTGTTGCAAACAACATAGTCAATGCAGCGAATATTTTAATTACTGTTTTCATATCGTTTTTACTTTTTCAAAAATAACTCTATTTTTTTCTTCGGGCTCAAAGATAGTGTTTAATGTTCAAAATGGATTATAATATTTCATTTTTTTCTGCTTTCAATAACAAATAAATGTTAAAGGTTTGAGGGATACAACTGTTTTTCAACAACTTAAAAAATGTGGTATTCCATAGTTTTTTTTAGTGAACTTTGATATTTTCAGATTTTAACAAAAATAGTATATTTGTAACAAAATTTTAAATTATGAATAAAAAGACATTTATTGCTGGTTGCATTGGCTTTATATTTGGTGGTCCATTGGGTGCCATCATCGGCTTCGTACTTGGAAGAATCGTCTTCTCCGACGATAATAACAAGAACGACAAAGAATTCGATGAAGACAGCAATATGGGCGAGAACAACTTCAAATACTGCATTCTTGTGTTGCTCGGTGAGGTGATGAAGGCAGACGGCAAACTGATGAGTTGTGAATTAGACAGAGTGAAGGCCACAATACGCAGATACTACAAAAATGAAGATGAACAGAAAGCTGCGCTCAAACAATTCCAGACAATTCTCGACAACAAACATAATATTGAAGCAATATGTAGCAGCATCAACAAACGTCTTAACTACATCGCGAAATCTGAGCTCATCATGGAGCTTTTGGCGGTTGCCTATGCCGACGACTATTTGGACAAAACCGAAGAAACTATTATTCAGAAAATCATAAAGAATCTGAATATCACTTCTCAAGAATACAAAAGTATCTACATGCTCTTCATGAAAAAGTACAAGCAGGGATACTATAATGGAGAGCGTTCTCAGCAGTCGTCGTATTACAACAATAACGAAAGTAAATACAACAACAGCAGTAGCGGTTCAAGCAGCAATAGCTATAATCGTAACAGCGATTCAAGCTACAACCGCAGCAGCAACTCAAATAGCAACAGCGGTTACAACAACGGATATTCCAACTCTAATTCAAACAGCAACAATTACCGCAGATCCAGCGGCATTTCAGTGAGTGAGGCTTACGACATTCTTGGTGTGGCTGGCAATGCGTCGGATGATGAAATCAAAAAAGCATTCCGCGTTCTGGCGATGAAATACCATCCCGACAAGGCCGCCGCTTTGGGCGAGGAGGCTATCCGCCAGGCAAATGAGTCGATGAAACAGATAAATATGGCATGGGATGTGGTGAAAGAGGCAAGAGGAATGAAATAAAATTAGAAATGCTAAATGCTAAATGCTAAATTGTGGTGAATCGGATCTATGCTTCGGCATTTACACATCAAATTAGAAATGATAAATGATGCAGTAAGTATTATTAAATGTCGGCATATTAAATTATGGATGATAAAAAAATTTTGGGGATTATAGCATTAATAGGCGGAGGTCTAACGACTATCCTCATAAATTTCACAGCTGGACTTCTATCTATTATAATAATAGGATTATGTTACATTGGCAGCGACAATAATGAAAAAACATCCGACCAAGAAAAGCTATCCGACTACAGGTATGCCATCCTTGTCCTGCTTGCCAGAGTGATGTGTGCCGACGGGAGACAGATGAAATGTGAGTTGGATATCGTCAAGTCGGCAATATACAAATACTACATCACTGAAGAAGACCAAAAAGCAGCACTCAAACAATTCCAGTCTATCCTAAACGACATTAACAAATTTAAAAATTATGATCTTTACGAGATTTGCAGATCAATAAACGAACAATTCAGATTCAACTACACAGCCAAATCCGAACTTATCGATATATTGCTGGCCGTGGCATACGCCGACGACATTTTGCAAGAAGATGGATGGTTCAGCGAGGAAAATGAAATACAAATTATCGCCAATCATCTGGGTGTCTCAGAAAATATTCTGAATTTCTTTAAGAATAAGTACGAACAAGAAAAATATAATACAGAATTCAGTGATGTCATCCTTCAACTGCTTGCCGCTGTGATGAAAGCAGACGGGAAACAGTTGAAATGCGAGTTGGACAGAGTCAAAGCCACAATCCGCAGATATTATAAGACGGAAGAAGAACGGAAAACCGCCCTCAAAAAGTTTCAATCCATCCTCAACAACCAAAATAACCCCAACCTAAACAAAATATGCACCGTCATCAATCAAAATTTCGATTATGCTGCCAAATCAGAGCTTATCATGGAGCTGTTGGCTGTAGCTTATGCCGACAACGACTTCAGCAATATTGAAGCGTCGACAATAAATAAGATTGTGACCAATCTGTTTATCTCTCGGGAAGAATACAAAAGCATCAAAAATATATTCAAGAATAAAAACAAACAGGGAGAGTATAACTATGACGAAAATCGTAATGAATATAATGAAAGCTACTACAATAAAAACCAGAATAAAAAGAAAAACGAAAATAAGAATAGAGATAACGAATATTCAAAATCGAATTCAAGCGACAACATATCCGGAAACATTTCTGTAAATGAGGCATACGAAATCCTCAGAGTCGACAGCAACGCGTCAGACGCAGAAATCAAAAAAGCCTACCGTGTCCTGGCATTAATGTATCATCCGGATAAAGTATCGTCATTGGGCGACGAAGCTGTCCGCCAGGCAACAGAGTCGATGAAACAGATCAACCAAGCCTGGGATGTCGTGAAGGAGGCAAGAGGAATGAGATGAGAGAATTAAAAATGAAGAGTGAAGAATATATACCGTAGGGAATTAAAACAAATTTTAATCCATAAACAAAAATAACTGTTCAGACACAATTATCTTTGTGACATTATACTATAAATAACATTTCTATGGAATTTTTTCTTCCAATTATACTTGTCATCACGTATCATGTGATTAGGCTTCTAACCTCGACTAACAATTGGGACAGAGAAGAAATTAAAGCTAGAGAATTAAGAAAAGTCAGAGAAGAAAGAGAGGCTAAAGAAAGAGCTGAACAAGAAATCAGAAAGGATGACTATAGATATTGTCTTCTTGTGTTGCTTGCTCAAGTGATGAAAGCAGACAACAAATTAATGAGTTGCGAGTTAGACAAAGTGAAAGCCACAATCCACAGATATTACCAAACTGAGAAAAAACAAAAAACGGCACTCAAACAATTCAAAAAAATACTAGAGAATAAAATATTTTCCCAATACCTAGAATATGGATCCATTTCCATATATGAAATATGCCATTACATCAAACAAAACAAAGAATACAATTATGCGGCAAGATCAGAACTGATCATGGAATTGCTTGCTGTCGCTTACGCGGACAACTATCTTAGCAACGATGAAGAATCCATAATTTTATTTATCGCACATAACCTTGAAATCACTACAATACAATATCAAAGCATCAAAACTATTTTCAAGAAAAAGAACGACCAAGGATTCTACAAAGAAGAAAGCAAACAAGATTCATCAAAGTCAGATTCTCAAAACAATTCTTACAAATCGGATAACGACAATAAGTCGGACGGATACAGGTCAAACAACAATAATTCTGGTTACAATGGGAACCATTCCGACAACGACCACAAACACACTAGGACCAGCCATTTATCCACAACTGAGGCTTACGACATTCTTGGTGTGAAAAGCAATGCGTCTGATGCGGAAGTCAAGAAGGCCTACCATGTTTTAGCCATAATGTATCATCCGGATAAAGTCTCTTCATTGGGCGACGAAGCTATCCGCCAAGCCACGGAGTCGATGAAACAGATCAACCAAGCCTGGGATGTCGTGAAAGAGGCAAGAGGAATGAGATGAGAGAATTAAAAATTAAAAATGAAGAGTGAAGAATATATACCGTAGGGAATTAAAACAAATTTTAATCCATAAACAAAAATAACTGTTCAGATACAATTATCTTTGTGACATATATTGAATTAAGAACAACAAAGTCATATGGAATCTATTTTTGTTTCACTATTTTTGTTATTTGTTATTATCTTTTTTTCTCAATCAGAAGAGGAAGAGAAAAGTAGAATTAAGTTAGAAGACTACAGATATTGCATTCTTATCCTGCTCGCTAAAGTAATGAATGCCGACGGAAAACAGATGAAATGCGAGTTAGACAAAGTAAAAAACATAATCTGCATATACTTCGAAAATGGATACAATGAACAGCAAGAAGCTCTCAAGCAATTTCAGTCTATTCTAAACGAAGCCTATAAATACAACATAAGCATCCTCTGCGACACAATAAAAAAGCAATCCAGATTCAATTTTTGGGATGATAAAGAGAGGCTTATCAAGAGTCTGTTGGAAGTGGCTTACGCTGATGGTAATCCTTGTGACAATAATATTATTTACGACATAGCCAAACATTTAGGAATCACAACTGACGAATATCAAAATATCTTGAACCTGTTTCAAAAAAAATACGAAAAGAAAACCTACGAAAAGAAAACTTACAACGATGGGGATTTGGATTTCAGAGAATCCGTCCTTCAACTGCTTGCCGCTGTTATGAAAGCAGATGGGAAACAGATGAAATGCGAGCTGGACAGAGTAAAAAACACTATCCGCAGATACTACAAAACCGAGTATGAGCAAGAGAAGGCACTCAAACAATTCAAGTCTTTTCTAATCAAAACCTACAAATATGACATAAACTTTATTTGCAGCATCATCATCATTCACAAATTCGACTATGTCGCCAAATCAGAGCTTATCATGGAGCTGTTGGCTGTGGCTTATGCCGACGACAACTTCAGCGATATAGAAGCGTCGACAATAGACAAGATTGTGACCAATCTGTTTATTTCCCGAAAAGAATACGAAAGCATCAAAAATATCTTCAAGATAAAATACAATCAGGGAGAGTATAACTATAATGAAAATCGTAATGAATATAATGAAAGCTACTACAATAAAAAGGAAGACGAAAATAATAACAAAAATAACAGATATTCAAAATCTAATTCAAACCGCAGCAAATCCAGAAGCATTTCTGTAAGTGAAGCATACGATATCCTCAGAGTCGACAGCAACGCGTCAGACGCAGAAATCAAAAAAGCATACCGTGTTCTGGCATTAATGTATCATCCAGATAAAGTTTCCTCATTGGGCGACGAAGCGATCCGTCAAGCCACAGAGTCGATGAAACAGATCAACCAAGCCTGGGATGTTGTGAAAGAGGCAAGAGGAATTAAGTAAACGCCAAACATAATAATCGGAATTAGATAAAAGATGAAGAATTCAGAATTTGTTTTCAACCTACTTTGGGGTATATCCTGCATTTTGGTAGGAGTTCTCTTTATTTCCTACAGTGAAGATTTGGGTGTACTAGTAGGATTGATATTGTTTGGGTTCGGATTTTTTCTGATTTTTTCCAAGGAAGACAAAAAAAGCGAAAAAAAAGAAAGTTCTAATGACAGACGTTTCCACAACGATGATTATAATAGTAAGTCTGACAAAACCGAATGGGAGAGGACCAGCAGCAACAGGACCAACAACAGGAATAACAAGAAAAAAAAAAACAGAAAAGCAAACTACGAGCAAGATTCAGACGAAAACGATAAAATAGATTACAGAATCTGCATTCTTGTTTTACTCGCTGTGATGATGAAAGCAGACGGGAAGAATATGGTATGCGAGCTAGACAGAGTGAAAGCCACAATCCGCAGATATTATAAGACGGAAGACGAACAGAAAGCCGCTCTCAAAGAGTTTCAATCTATACTCAACAATAAAAGCAACCATAAAATAAGCACCATCTACAACAACATAAACAAGCAGTTCAACTATGTCGCAAAATCAGAACTTATCATGGAGTTGCTGGCGGTGGCATACGCTGACAACAAATTCACAAAGATCGAAGACACAACCATCCAAAACATACTGACCAAACTGAATATTTCCAGAAAAGAATACAAAAGTATCAAAAACATATTCAGCAAGAAATATAACCAAGGGGAATACGACCCAAACAAAAAGCAAGGCGATAATCAAAGTGGCAACAGCGGTCAATCTAAATCCCAAAACAACAAACGTCACAAATCCAACGGGATTACTGTGGATGACGCATACGATATTCTCAAAGTCGACAGCAACGCATCAGACGCAGAGATCAAAAAAGCATACAGAGCATTGGCAATAATATATCATCCGGATAAAGTCTCTTCTTTGGGCGACGAAGCTATCCGCCAAGCTACAGAGTCGATGAAACAGATCAACCAAGCCTGGGAACTGGTGAAAGAGGCAAGAGGAATGAGATAAAATTAGAAATGCGAAATTAAAAATGATGAATTAGGAAATTTCTACATCGTAGACGTTTCATGCCGCTAATATATATTTAGTTTATTCCGACAGCCCTAAAAACAAATCTCAATATAAGTTTCATACATTCTTACGTCGGGTTCTCCTTCTTTACGATAAGTTAACGGGAACTCCCCTTTCTGGCTGACTAATGAATATCCGAGTCGTTTAAGATTATTCACGACAGTCACACGTTCAATAGATAAATCAGTCAGATTAGCCTTCTTGGCAGTTTCATCATATGATGGAGAAATAAGTCTCACACATGCGTCACCAGATGAATACAAAGAATCCAAATAAAACGGTTTCAGATTCTCCGTCAATTCTTCACTTAAAATCTTCGATGAAATATTTCTGAATTTAGGATAAGTGATGCGACCAGAGAGGGATGACATTCGCTTTCCTTTATAGTATGCTAATCCAGAGTAACTTCCCTTAAATAGAAGGGTCACAGTTCCATTATTATTATCTTTTTTTTCTAATATCTCATAAGTATTAGGAGCAGGAGGGTCAATAAATCCATAAAAAGTGGGTCCACCACCCCCTCTTGGCTCTCCATCCCCAAAATATATAATCAATTCTGGCGTTACACTCAATCCTTTTGGACCAAGCACATTAGCTTTTTTATCAAAGACATTTTCTACAATAATGGTTTTCATCCTATATGAAGAATCTCGATAATGAATCCAATTGAAACGAATTCTTTCCAAGTCAATGGTTTCATTTTCCTTCGTCCCATCCGAAAACACGTACTCAATGAATGAGTTTTGAGCCAATGATGGAGACAGAAACGTCATCAAAAATATCATTATATAGAATAGACGAATTTTCATAATGAAGCGTCGATTAAATAATTAATATGTCACAAAGATAGCGATTCAACATTATCAAGCAAATAATTTCCCCGTCATACCAAACAGAAATGCCTAAATTTCTACATCGTAGACGTTACATGTATGTCGGGATTTTGTTTGTATTCCACATTTAGCATTTATATTTTTATTGTATATTTGTAACGAACAAATAATTAATCATGTTTGAAAAATTTCTGCTTGACAGCGTCTCCTTTATCATGGAATGGATGCCGCTGATTATCATAATCATATTTGGAATCATAATTGTGAAGTCTATCAACAAGACTCCAGAGAACCCAAAGTTTAATTACGAATCTGACTTCAAATATTGCATCCTTGTATTACTGGCAGAGGTGATGAAAGCCGACGACAAACTGATGAGCTGTGAGTATGACAGTGTAAAGTCTACAATACGTAGATATTACAAAGAAGAAGGTGAACAGACTGCCGCTTTTAAATTATTCCAGTCGATTCTTGACAAAACCGACATCCCATTAATCGAGATTTTCAACCGTATCAACAAAGGATTCGACTATGCCGCAAAATCTGAGATCATCATGGAGTTGCTGGAAGTGGCTTACGCAGACAACTATCTTCGCAGCGTCGAGAATTCAAAATTGGAATTCATCGTAGAAAAACTGAATATAACGCAAACACAATACAAAAGCATTAATGCCATCTTCAAGGAGAAAAACGATTGTGGATGCTATAAAGAAGAGTCATTCAGACACACAGGCTTCAGCGAAAATTCATCATATAATTACTACGACAAAAGCGGAAACAAATCAAAAAACAAATCTGAATTCAATTACTACATTCTTGTTTTGCTGGCTGAGATGATGAAAGCCGACGGCAAAAACTTGACTTGTGAATTGGATTGTGTCAAGGCAACAATACGTAAACTTTACAAGACGGAAGATGAACAGAAAGCGGCTCTCAAACAGTTTCAAACTATCCTGGAGGGCAACTACGACATTAATGAAATCTACCGTCGCATCAACGAGAAATTCGATTTTTCCGCCAAATCAGACCTTCTTATTGATTTGTTGGAAGTGGCTTATTCTGACGATATATTCTCCAATATCGAGGATTTCATATTCACTCAAATCAGACATAATCTGAACATCTCACGTGCGGAATACAAAAATATTTTTTTGTATTTCAAGGTATTACTCAAAGAGAAGAAAAAGAATCATAACAAACAGTCGAATTCGTCTAAATCAAAAAAGTCATCCTCCAAATCAAACAATAATAAGAAGACAAAAGACGAGGACAACAACCATAACGAAAGCCGTATTTCCAACGACAGTTCTGTCAATAATGCCTACAACATTCTTGGAGTGAGTGAGGCGGCCCCAGATGCGGAAATCAAAAAAGCCTACCGTGCGTTGGCAATAATGTACCATCCAGATAAAGTTTCCTCATTGGGCGACGAAGCTATCCGCCAAGCAACAGAATCAATGAAACAGATCAACCAAGCCTGGAATATTGTAAAAGAGGCAAGAGGAATGAGATAAAATTAGAAATGCGAAATTAGAAATGATAAATTAGGGAAATCATACGTCGTAGAAATAGAAATGCGACACATTACGCCGTAGGCGTTACATATCGGTAGAAATAATTATTCGGATTGCGATTTTCTACGTCGTAGACGTTATATGCTGGTTGTCGTTATATACCGATAACATCATATCAATCACACATCTTGCAAAAGATACCGTTCGTCATATTTTACATCAAAATTTCTCAGAATTTGTTTGTATTCTTCACGAAATGCTTTTTTCCGATGATGCTCTTCTTGCCTTTTGATGTAATTGATGACAGCATTTACATGCGATTTGCTATAAGAAAATGCCCCATATCCTTTTTGCCATTCAAATCTGTTTTGTGTTTTATGATTTTGATTTATCCATAACGAAGAATTTCGTTTCACAGCTTGCATCAAATCTGATACACTTTCATCAACGTTTAATCCCAAAAATATATGAATATGATTCGATGTTCCTCCTATCGCCAACATCTTATGTCCTCTTTGCTGAACTATTCCTGTAATATATTCATACAATTCTTCCTTAAATGCTGAATCAATCATTGCTTTTCTATGTTTCACTGCAAAAACACAATGTATGTGAATCTGTGTATACGTATTTGCCATATATTAACGATATTTACCAACATTGAACGTCTACGACGTATATATTATTTTCCTCCAAGCAAATAATATGTTGATTTGTCGGCATGACAACGCTTGTCCTTAAACTTATATTCCAGGATCATTTCATGAGATGAGAATGGCGACGCGAAGTCTCCATGCACCACCAAATCAAAACTATATCCTAAATACAGATGGTCACCAAGAGCCACTCCAGCATTGATAATCAGATCGGTGGAGCCATTACCTATCAGACTATGTCGGCAACTGACGCCGCAAGCCCATGCGTCGACTTCCTTATTCTTCGCTTTAATCAGTGCGACGTGAATTTCTCCCTGCAGACGGTCGGAATCATACAACTGCACCATTCCACCTGTGTATAAATGAAGCCGTCTCAACGTCGGTCTACGGTATGATCCATAAAGATAAAAAGCATTGACGGTGATTCTCCTATCCTGACGTGTCAGCCAATCTTCCATATTTTTAGCTGAGATGCCGACGGTGGTCTCGCCATCTTCTGTGCCTACAATCCGTCGTTTATGTACCCACTCCACCCCAAAACTGAAATTTGGATTCACCTCATTGCTGTCATACAGAGATGCGTCGTCCATATCGTCGGCTGAAATCTTATTCACATCCTTCTGCTGGACCACCGCACCTCCCTCCAAACCAAGATTTACCCTATCGTCATCGGAACCGAGACTGAAAATATAATTGCCGTCAATCTTCACCGTAGATGTATAACCTGCCAGATCAAACTGCGTTTTGATTCCAAACAACGATCTCAATTTCGGTTTATACTGACTGAAACATCCCCAAAACGACAATGGCTGACCTTCGTACCCCACCTGTTGCATACGTCCGAGCAATGAAGCATGGGTCATCGGCACAAGGTAAGATGGAGAAAACGGAGATCTGTCCGTCCAGAAATGTAAGGCATTGGCATCTGTTTGTGCTGACATATTTAATGTATTTGACAAGACTATGAATATGCAGATAAGCCTTATCTGTATTTTTTTGTAACTGTTAAATAAATCCATAAATGTTTTTATATCATCTGAAAGTTTTTTCAAGTTTCTTATTGCTATTTTAACATCAATCATTATTTTTGCATTAATTCCATTCAACGAAAAAAGCTTTAGTGACAAAGGTCTGCTTAAAACATTCGTTGAGTGGTTTTTATTTTTAAAACATCACATCAGTTTTGACAATTATTTTCGAAACCCCTTTTTTATGTTTGGCTTCTTTGTCGGTATTTATAAAAGGATCTATATAAGAGATCACCCCATTATCATGACTTGGAAACAACCATTTCATAATAGCTGCAGAAATTTTACCGACATCGTCATTTGTCAACAATTCAGGAGTATAACTATAAGAATCAACCGAAAACGGTTTTAATAACGCCCCCTCATTAGTTTTTACCTTTGTCTTAAGTTTATTTTGTTTCATCTTTCCATTTTCGCCAAATTTAGGAACATAGAATTCAATACTTAAATTCGCAAAATCCTCAGAAGAAGGCCTAGAAGCATCGTCTCTTACCATATAAAACATATCTGGACGATGGTCTGAGATTCTCAAAATCTGTAAAGGCATCTTACCTTGTCTATCTTTATAAACATAAAACGAAACTGTTTGTCTACTTACACTTATCATTCCATTTAAAGCCCGTATATTGACAAGGGTTTCAAAAAAAGATTTGAGATCAGACAATGTTTGATTTACATTTATCATAACATGATATTTTAATAACAGATAAAAATTTGTCCGTTTGATTATTTATATATAATTTTACACCATAATTGAATGCAAGGCGGTCAATGCTTACTTTCAATTTTTAGGGATGTGTTATACATCCTTTTTTTGTTGCATAACCCTTATCATTATCCTTACATTGCAACCGTCACATATCCATAATGTTTCTGACCTATTGAATCCGTCACAATATAATAATATGTGTCGGGGGTGATTTTTCCGTTAGGCAACACACCATTCCATCCGTCTGCTCCCTGAAAAAGCATTATCCCATGCCTGTCCTTTATCTCCACATGATATCCCTTCATAAAGTGATCATTTATCATATCCCCGTTTGGAGTAAAGGTGTTTGGTATTACAAACTCTGTTTCTATTGTTGTGTGAAGACGCAATTTGCATCCATCTTTTGTCTCTACCACTGCCACCGCAGAAAATGACATGGCATCATCAACATTAAAAGTATAGTTGAAACTTTGTTGCGAAGAAGTTCCTCCGTCGCTCATCAGCCAAATGAAAACACACTCATCCAAATCATCTTCACTGTCCAACGACAAACTGACATCTGAATCCCCACGTCTAATTTTAGTCGGTGTGGCTGAAATAGAAACAGTTGGCACTAGCAATTCTTCAATTTTGAAATCAATCCGCTTTTGACAACCATACCCATCCTTACCTATAACATATCCATTACCTGCCTCCGTGAATAGACATTCATCTTTGTCACTTCCGTCACTCCATACATATTCATCCGCTCCTGCAACCCCAATCACGACATTTTCTCCAGGACATATTTGGTATTTTCCTGTCGTTATCATATCCGGGATATCATTGTATATCAATTCAGTAGACGCAGATGATACGCATCCATACTCGTTTATTGCGACTACTTCATATTCCCCACTTTGTGTCACATCTATCTCCGCTCCTTCATCTCCTGTGCTCCATCTGTATTTGCACTTCGAATCAGATATAGCTGTCAACCTTGCATATTGTTTATTGCAGACGGGAGTTTCCGCTCCCAAGATTTCCACTTTAGGCAAACTTCTTTGATTGATTACAAACTGTTTATGACCTCTACAACCATTCTTATCAACAACAGAAACTGAATATTTCCCGTGTTTGGTGAACTCAAATTCTTTAGAATTAGACAATGTATCTCCGTTACTTTCATCAATCCACGTAGATTTAACTACATTGGATTTCAGCAAAGTCGCCATTGCCACATCACCCGAATCTTCACAAATATCAAAATCTCCGTCAATTATCACATCGTCAATATCATACTTATGCACAACTGTTTCAGCCATGTTACTTACACATCCATTCTCATCTTTCGCAACCACAAACAATGTGCAAGTGTCTGTCACATACACAGATGAGTCTTTCTTCCCATTACTCCAATTGTAATCAACAAGTTTAGAACCAGACTTCTGCAATACAGTCAATGTCGCCGTTTCACCGTCGCAAATATGCATTTCTCCGATCACATCTATTTGGGGCTTGGGCAGTACTCGAACATCAAAAGAAGCATTTCGGCATTCCCCATTGTTGAGACAAACCGACACCTTATATATTCGGCTCTCTTTCGCATATATCTCAGGTCTTCGTCTGCCATCATCCCAAATATAATAATCTCCACCAGAAGCTATCAACAATACACTGTCTCCTTCGCACACCACAGCTCCGCCATCAAAACTTTCGTTAATAAGGGGAACGGGAACATCTATTTCCACCACATCTTTGAACGCCACATTTGAGCATCCTACACTATCCGTGCCTGTCACTGTATAGCGTCCTCCGTGTGTGATTTCTATAGACGGTACTGTCCTTTTCTCCGTTCCCCAACCATACGTTTTACCTCCAGTTGCAGTCAGAATCGCAGTTTCCCCACGCCTTAACGTATCCTCTCCAACAATGGTGATCTTCGGCAAACCATATTCTTCAACCTCGATTGTATCCCCATTTTCACAACCGAATTTATCCGTTGCCACGACGGAATATATTCCTCCACTATAAACCGAAATTTCATCATCCGCCTTTCCATTACTCCATTGCAAAGAAACAGTTTCGTCTCTAGTGCTATCGGAAGCGACACCTATAGCCAATGCTTTCAAAACTAATGAGTCTCCTTCACACATCCACGTATTTCCTGTAATCTTCAAATATGGTTTAATGTGCACATTTATATTAAACCAAACCGTGTCTGAGATTCCATCAGGCGACGTTGACACTACATAATGTGTTCCTGACTCGCTAAAAACAGCCTTTCTTCCTATACTTCCGTCACTCCAAACAAACGAATTAGAAACTGGTGCAAACACAGTAATCTCAGTCGAATCGCCTTCACAAATATCAAACTTACCGTCGACAAACAATTCTGACGCAGTCACTCTAATTGCAGCATGATCAAAGCATCCATATTCGTCATACACTGTAACAGAATAGTTTGCATACATATTTATATCATTTCCATCTATTGTGATTTGAGATGAAGTTTGACGATCCGGCATCCACAAATAGCGATAATCGGAGCTATCCGAATTAATTACATTTGCTGTAAGAGTTGCAGTTTGAGAAGAAGCGATCTGTGTTATTCCAGAGATTTCCACAGTCGGATTCCTTCTTTGTTTCACATAATGATACACTGTATCAGAACGACAACCCATATTATCATAACCGACAGCCCAAAATACACCAGCACTATCCACAGACACTGTTTTCTTAGCACTACCGTCGCTCCACATTATATTTTGACATTCCACACCATTCGCCACCAGTTCTATTTCTCCGTTTTCACAAACAACAGAATCTCCGGAAATAGACAAAAATGGAGACGGAGACTCCTTGGCATACACTGAATCAACAGTCGTACAACCTAACGAGTCCGTCGCCTCCACCACATAAAAATTTTCCGCATTAGCAAGATGAATGTTGTTTTTTATCAAACGTTTTGTCCATTTTAACTTCACTCCTTCAGAATGTATCACATCAAACGATACTGAATCTCCTTTGCAAAACGACTTTGTCTTGCCATCCGCAAAATCCAATTTTGGCAAAACCGCCCTAGTCACTTCAAATTCAGCAGTGTCAGACACACATAAACCATTATATCCGACAACCGTATATTTTCCAGGACGATAAACTTCAATTTGTCTGGCAGTATCACCAGTGTTCCAATGCAGACGATCACAATCTGCAACGTCTACAACAAGCGTCGCACTATCATTCATACCACATAAATATCCCTTCCCTTCGATTTCCAATTTAGGTAGAGAAATCTTTTGAACATTCACTATATGTGTGTCCGACGGACATCCAGCCGAATCATAACCTACAACCAAATGATTTCCCACTATATCTGTAGACGTAGTATTCCCAGCCAAATTTTCACCATCCCATGCAAATGAAACCGCATCTGTTGAGAAAAACTGTATATCGGCTATGCCACGTTCACAAAACGACACTGTATCTGGAGCCGACAACAACGGTTTTCTTCTCTCACGCACCGTCATCTCCGCATACGCCTTGCATCCGAAGCTATCTATTCCCACCACTGTCACCAAACCAGCATGAGCATGATAGAATGGAGTATCAACAGCCTTACTATCCCAATAAAGCTGTTGGAAATCACCATTCACTGATAAATAGGATAAAGAGTCTACACAAACCTCGGACCTTCCGAAAATTTGTATATTAGGACTATTTAGTATTAAGCTTTTCGTTTTTGACGCGACACATCCATTCGTGTCTGTTGCGGTACACATATATGTTCCAGCTGTGTCGACGACGATGGAATCTCCGACATAGCCATTTTGCCAGACGTAGGAAAGCATTGATCCAGACTGTGCGACAAGTGTGGCCGTGCTATCCGCACAAACAACATCTGCTGATTGGATTTCAAACTGTGGCAGTTCATGAATCATCACATCAGCAACCGCTGTACCGACACAGCCAAACGAGTCTGTTGCCGTGACCTCCACTATCCCACTCTGCCTCACAGTTATCATCGGTGAAGTGTCGGATGTGCAATTCCACGCATATCTGACATTTCCGTCCTGAGCCACAAATGAGGCTTCGATTGTCAGGCTATCACCTTCACACGCCTCTAATTTCGAAGATGTGATCGAACCAACTGGGAGATCTCTCACCACGGATTCCACCTTATGGTTTGTACGGCATCCAGACAAACTATCAGTCACCACAACAGTATATGTTTCTGCTGAAGTAAAAGAAAAAGTAGAGTCGGAAGAGCCGTCTGGCCACTTGAACATACATTTTTTATCCGTCTCCAAAGCAATCATCCCCGCAGTCGGTCCGCACGCGGGCTTCACCACATCCGTAATAGTCGGTTTGACTGCCAGTTCCACTTTCACTTTGGCAGTATCGCTGCATCCGTTTGCCGTTGTTCCAACAACCATGAAAGTACCCGAACTTGAGGCTCTGTACTTATTACTGTCAGAGCCGACTTTCTTTCCCAACTTGCTCCACTGATAATGATCCGCACCATTCACAGTGAGCGTAACTGTGGAGTTTTCGCAAAGAAGCTTCAACGTGTCACCTTTCAACTTTGGTGCAGAATTAACCACTACAGAAAAATCCTTGCGTGTCTCACAATTGTGAGAGTTGGACACCACCACCTGATAATCACCGCTCTTCTTCAACACTGCCAGAGAATCCGAGTCAATCACCTTTCCATTCGCGTCGACCCAAGAATATCTATATTTTGTGTTGGAACGATTATCCACTTCGACCTGCAGCACACTTCCCTCATTCTTGCAAAACGACAGATCTCCGATCAATGAAATCTCCGGATAAGGCAAAAACTCCACATCTGTATACGCTTCACTTACACATCCAGTTACAGGATCCTTCACCTGTGCACGATAACGACCCGAATGGGAAATATTTATAGTAGTAGACGTGTTTCCTAAAATAGAATCTGGGTAGATCCAAAAAAATTCAGAGCCCTGAGTAACAGTACAACTAATGGCCTCCTTATCCCCTTCACAAGGGATTACAGATTCTAGAAAAATAGTCGGGCTCTGAATTTCCGTTATGTGAAATACAAACTCTTTACTTTTACAACCATTTGTGGTATAGCCCACAACACTATAATCACCCTCTTTAGACAAAGCATATTGGCTTTCGCCCGTGCCGAAGCTCATACCGGATCCTTTCCATTCGAAAAATGTAAGGTCGGGTCCTTCAGCAGAAAATGTAGTTTGGTGACCACTGCAAATCTCCGACACAAGGTTTGGGATCACCACGTCAGCCACAGAATCAATAGAAGTAATGACGACCTCGCTTGATGATTTGCAGCCATCCACCGTCTTCACCGCAACACGATATCTATCCTCTTCCGTAACCGTAATTTTCTTATCATTAGAAAAAGGGACACCACCTCTGCTCCACTCATACGAAACGATCTGAGATTCCTTCAAATCATGATCCGCTGAGATTTCCGTTTCGACGGTGCCAGGACAGAATGCTGTGACACCTCCAAATTCGATGTTCGCACTCATCTTCGGTTTGATGGTGAAATGCAATGTGTCACGACAAACATTCCTGCCGATCGTTTTTGTGCCGATCACATAATAGTCACCACTTGCAGAAAAGGTCGCAGAATTCGAAGTCTCACCGCCAACCCATTCGTATGAATCCATATCAGAAGCAGTCAAAGTAAGAGACTCACCAAGACAAAGGCCATCATTTCCAGAAATAGAAGGGGTAGGCGACGGAATGACAGACGCATCAACCGTTTTAGTGCAACCGTAAGCTGTGGCAGTCAACGAATACAAGCCTGCGACCGTAGTTGAAAATGATTCTTCAGTGGAAACCTCCACACCGTCTTTCTGCCATGATAAATCAGCTGGAATTTTTCTTGTTCCCTGACGTACTACAGCTTTCAAAGTAGCAGGATCACCATTGCAAAGTTGGGATTTACCCTCGTCTACACGAAGCGTCCATCTCGGTTCATCCCTGATTTCAATCGTTTCTGTCACTATGTTACCATCCTTAAGAGTGATCACAGCGTCAACGAACATTCCAGCATAGATAGCAGAAATTGAGTATGCAGAAGACGGGAGTTTGTTTCCATTCTGTTGAAATTCAACACTTTTAACATCAGAATGATCCTCCATCTGAAGCTTTTGCACACCATTGTTGCCACAAACATAAAAAACACCACCGTCGACATTCTGCCACTTATAAGCGAATGCGGACTGCGACATAAATAATAAAACCAAAAATATGAACCTAATCGCCATTTCCCCGACTAAATTTTTCATTCAAAATATACTGTATAATCCGTTCCGATTATTTGCACTGTCATGTAATCCGGAACAAAACGATTGCAAAAGTAAACACTAATTTTGAAATTGCAAGCATTTTCACAAAAAAAAAACGAAGGAAAAAGCGAAAAAGCACATTTTATCTCAAAAAATCCGTCAAAAGATTTGCAGATACAAAAATAAGTGCTACCTTTGCATCGCAATTGAGAAATAAAGCAATCAATTAGCAATCGAGATGTAGCGCAGTCCGGTTAGCGCATCTGGTTTGGGACCAGAGGGTCGGGGGTTCGAATCCCTTCATCTCGACCAAAGGAGAGCAGAAATGTTCTCCTTTTTTATTTATGTATAGCATTAAAATCGAAGAATTTATGAAAAGAAACCTTATTTCAATCTGTTGCTTTTTAGTTTCCTTATGTTGTTTTGCCTCTCCGGAACACCGTCTATCTATAGGCAGAGGATTACTTAGTTATGAATATTTAGATGAGTTTAGCTATGAGCACTCAGACCGAGATTGGTGTCAACCTAGTCCATATCTTAACGACACTTACGAAACAACAGAAGAACATCTAACTTCCTTTCCAGTCAATCTAAATATCCACTACGAATGCACTTTAGGCAAACATTTTGGCATTGGAGTTTGTCTTGGATATGATCATTTAAGAATGTCTCAAGGCATAGAAAATTACAAATCAACAGATGGCATTGATTACAACGGGAACCCACGCAAAGAATGGGCTCTTTACAGACACGACATCGGTGAACTTGATAGATATATTCTCTTTGTCATGCCGGAAGCAACATTCTACTGGTTCAAGAAAAATCATTTTGCAATGTATAGCAAATTAGCTGGAGGTATAAGATTCAACTTCGAAAAAAGAGAATTCTATTCACATTATTTTGAAGATGCAGAAGGCAAATATCATCATGCATATTTCCAGGGATCACCTGTATGTTTTGAAATCGGAAATCACTACTGGCGAGGCTTCGCAGAGTTTGGTTTTGGAGGACAAGGAATAGCACAATTTGGAGTAAAACACACCTTCAAAAAGAAAGAAAAAGAGGAATAAAGCAAGTGTTTTTTAGTTCAAAATCAACAGTTAACTCGCTGAGAACGCGAAATTTGACTGAGCTTCTATAACAACGATCAATTTTAGCAGAATCATAAGCAGTTAATTATCAAAGAAAAAGAAGACGCGAGCATTCACGTCTTCTTTTTTATATATACGAATACCTTATCCTTTGATAACGGCAATTGGCAATAGTTCAACAATAGGTTTTACCAAATCAGACTCAAATTGCATTACACGATCGATATCCTTATATGCACCAGGAGCCTCGTCTAGACCATCTCGTCGCATACCATGTATAATTCCTCTTTCATCCATCTTACGGCATTCTTCTTCCAATGAAAGAGTTTCACGTGCCATTGCTCGACTCAAACGACGACCTGCACCATGAGAACAGCTCTCGAAAGACTCAATATTTCCAAGGCCTTCCACGATATAAGACTTTGTACCCATAGAGCCTGGAATAATTCCTATTTCGCCCATTCTTGCACGCGTCGCACCCTTTCGATGAACAATCACATTTTCTCCAAAATGATGCTCGTATGCCGCATAATTATGTGCAATATTAATGAGATCACCGAACTCCACATTAGGTTTGATTAGACGGATCCCTTCCATAATAAAGTCCATCATCACCTTACGATTAGCCAAAGCAAATTGTTTGCAGTATTCCATTTCTCGTAAATACTTTTTGCCCTCTTCAAACTCAATCGGAAGAAATTCCAAACCAGGCTGAGTTTCAGAATACCACTTAGAACACCACTCTACGGCTATCTTTGCATATTGTTTTGCAATGCTCAAACCTACATTCCTGCTGCCAGAATGTATCATAATCCACACGTCGTCATTCGCAACATCTTTCTGAATTTCAATAAAATGATTACCCCCACCAAGTGTTCCTAACTGACAAAGCATGGCCGCTTTCATATTCTTCAAATAAGGCAACTTGTCAAAATCCGCCTCAGGCAGAAGGCTTTCATCCATAGGAGTCTTTCGATGGTCAAAACCAAGTGGGATATTTTTACGTATATAGCCCATTATAGACGTAATATCCTTTCGTTCCAACTCACTATCCTTAAGCGTTGTACGCACAGCACACATGCCACAACCGATATCCACACCTACCGCATTAGGCACAACAACACCTTTTGTCACCAAAACTCCACCAATTGGCATACCGACACCTGTATGAGCATCAGGCATTATTGCGATATGATGGAAAGCGTATGGAAGAGAAGCAAGACGGACAATCTGTTCCATACAAGAATCTTCAACCTCGTCGAGCCAAAGTTTTGCTGTCAACTTTGTACCCATAATTTCTCTTTGAATCATAATTCAACAATGTTTTAATTTTTACACTGCAAAGATTCGTAGCAACTACGCCATCTAATGTCGTAGTTTAAATAATTTTTCGCACTTTTGTAAAAAACTTTGCACTATGCCAATAAATAGAAACACACTGATGCGAATTCGCATAATAGACAATTGCTTACAAAGAAGACAACGAACATGGACTTTGGAAGATCTACGTGAAGCATGTGAAAAAGAATTGCTTGAAAAAGAGGGCATCTGTGGAATCAGTATAAGAACAATACAACGTGACATAGAATTAATGCGTAGTGACAAACTTAGTTATAATGCTCCAATCATTGTAAAAAACAAGAAATACTATACATATGAGGATCTAGACTATAGTATCACAAAACTTCCATTAAGTCAAAAAGATCTAAATGAATTAAGTAGTGCTTTAGAAATCATAAAGCATTATAATGGATTCTCCAATATGAGTGGGCAAGAGGATATTCTCACACGTATGCAAGACAAAATTGCCTGTCAGACAGACAATCAAAAAGTTGTGTTTATAGAGACAAACGAAAAACTTAAAGGTTTGAATTTTCTAGGTCCATTGTTTGAAGCAATCAAAAAGAAAGAAGCTTTAGCAATCGAATACAAATCTTTTAAAGCAAAAAGAGAATCGAGATTATACATTTCGCCCTATATACTTAAAGAATTCAACAATAGATGGTTTTTAATTGGAATGTCTACAAAGAATATCATTATGACATTGGCGTTAGACAGAATCATAACTATTAAAAAGGACGAAAAACATCAATATGCAAGAAACACCATCTTTGATCCGGAAACATATTTGGGAGAAATGGTTGGGGTGACTCGAGACCTTGATTCTAAAGTAGAGACTGTCATATTATGGGTGTCGGAAAAAC